>NZ_AQXH01000008.1 GCF_000375465.1 Balneola vulgaris DSM 17893 | reverse complement strand
CTCACGGGATTTCCCCGACACGCCCCTCAAGCGTGCGCGTCTACCAACCTGCCGGCAGGCAGGCAGGTTCCGCCAATAATCCTTAAGTTTTTTTTCAAAATGACTTCTCCCTCAATAAAAAAAGCCCGTTCCAAAAATGAAACAGGCTTTGCAAATGTGCTCACGAGAGGAGTCGAACCTCCACGGGATTTCTCCCACACGCCCCTCAAGCGTGCGCGTCTACCAATTCCGCCACGTGAGCTGAAGTAGGCGCCAAAGATAGCATTAGATTTATAAAAAAGCATCCTTTCCCTCTATTAGATTCAAACTTCCAGAAGGATATTTTTTAAGAGCTATTCACATCTGCTTCGCTCAACTTTTCGTATCTACTAACAGTGAATATTTGTTCGTAATAATGAAATGATTCATCACCTTAATGGTGTTGAACACGTGTGATACTGAACTAAGAGATTACACGTTCTATGAATCCACTTACTTAACTTGGAATCAATTATGTTTAAGAAATTTATTTTATTTGGGCTTTTTATGAGCCTTTCATCCTTAACATTTGCACAGACAATGGATAAAAAATTAGAGAAAGCTACTTTTGGCGCGGGCTGTTTTTGGTGTGTTGAAGCCATCTATGAACTTGTTGAAGGCGTGGAGCACGTTGAATCTGGATATTCGGGTGGACATGTTGAAGACCCTAGCTATCGCCAAGTAACTTCTGGCAATACCGGGCATGTTGAAGTAGCTCGCATTCATTTCGATCCTTCTGTTATCAGCTATGAAGAGCTTTTAGAAGTGTTATGGCATACCCACGACCCAACCACACTCAACCGCCAAGGGAATGATGTAGGTGAACAATACAGGTCTGCTATCTTCTTCCACAATGAAGAACAAAAAGCCATTGCAGAGAAGTCGCTAAAGAAAACGGATGCCTCGGGACTATGGGACGATCCAATCGTTACGACTATCGAGCCGCTTAAAAACTACTATGTAGCCGAGAACTATCACCAGAATTATTTCGAAAACAATCCGAATGCGGGTTACTGTTCGTATGTAATTGCACCCAAGGTGAAGAAATTTAAAAAAGAGTTTAAGCACCTCTTAAAAAGCTCTCAATAACTCCCTCAACTCCAAAGCTGATAGGTTAACCGCCTATTGGCTTTTTTGTTAATTGTATGCAGCTACGTTTTGTAGTTATTTTTTTGATGGGTACATTCGAACTCATCTAATTGTATATACACATTATGAAGAGAAAATTACTTTTACTCCTCCTACCCTTTCTATTTATTGGAAATGTAATTGTATCAGCACAGGTGGTTGATACTACGATGACCTTTGAAGAGTACAATCCTACCTCTACATTGGTTGTACCTGGTGAAGAGATTACACGTGCTAAATTCCCCTTTATTGATGTACACAGCCATTTATGGCGAATGGGCACTATGGACTTAACCAAGACCGCTGCTGAAATGGACGCGCTGAATATGCGTGTTTTAGTGAATCTAAGTGGTCGTTCTGGGGAGCAATTAAAGAGTATGGTAGATAATGCCAAGAAACTGGCGCCGGGTCGTTTTGTAGTATTTGCCAATATAGACTTTGAAGGCATCGACGATCCCGATTGGACAGAGCGAACCGTAAAGCAGTTAGAAGAAGATTATAAGAATGGTGCGCGTGGTATAAAGATATTCAAAAACCTTGGCCTTACGGCATTGGATTCGAAAGGCAATAGGATCTCAACAGATGACCCTCGTATTGACCCCGTTTGGGCCAAAGCTGGAGAATTAGGTATTCCTGTGCTTATTCATACTGGCGAGCCAGCTGTTTTCTGGGCTCCCATCGACGAAAAAAATGAGCGCTGGATTGAAATGAAAAACTTCCCAAGTCGCCATCGTGGTGATAGCACTCGTTTCCCTAGCTGGGAAGTAGTTATGAGTGAGCAATGGAATGTATTCAGAAAACACCCTAACACCACTTTTATTAACGCGCACTTAGGTTGGATGGCAAACGACTTGGAGAGATTAGGCAAACATCTAGATGAATTCCCTAATGTATATACAGAGATTGCGGCTGTAATTGCAGAATTAGGTAGACAGCCTCGTTTCGCTCACGACTTTTTTGTGAAATATCAGGATCGCTTACTCTTTGGTAAAGACACTTATCGCCCTGTTGAATTTCATACCTACTTTAGAGTGCTGGAAAGCAAAGATGAATACTTCGATTACTTCCGAAAACGCCATGCTTTTTGGAAGATGTATGGATTGAATCTACCTGACGAAGTGTTGAAAAAAGTGTATTACAAAAATGCCTTAAAGATTATACCGGGCATTGATAAAAGTTTATTCCCTAACGATTAATCCTCACTAACCATTACCATTATGAAAACACTATTCAAATTAGGTACACTTCTTTTTGTTGCGGTACTTTTAACAACTGAATTTTCGATTGCACAAGAACGAGGTAAAGGCAATCGCCCAAGCCCTAATGCCGCTGTAAGCCAAGATATCGGATCTACTACAGTTGCAGTAACCTATGGCCGCCCAGGCTTAAAAGGCAGAGCACTATCAAGCTTAGCGCCAGCTGGCAAAGTTTGGAGAACAGGAGCGAATGAATCAGCGGCTATTACATTCTCAAGCGATGTAATGTTTGGTGACAAAGAAGTTGCTGCAGGCACCTATTCTTTATACAGCATCCCTGGCGACAAATGGACTTTCATCCTCAACAAAAAATTAAGCTGGGGAACACAGTACGATATGTCTCAAGATGTAATTCGTGTTGAAGCGGCTGTTACAAGCAATGATGCACCGATGATGGAGCGCTTCAGTATTTATTTCGATACTCTTTCAGATACCAAAGCGCATCTGAATTTGCATTGGGGAACAACAATGGCTGCTATTCCAATTACTGTGAAATAAGCTGTTCACACATTGTTTAAATAATAAAGGGAGCCTGATGACTGGCTCCCTTTTTTTATGCCCATGTATTATCACCATAGGCTATTCCTAAAGAAGATGGAGCTTCTTTAGAATTCCCATTTTACTTGAAACAGGAAGTTTCTACCTGCTTGAGGGTAGTAGTAATTGAAACGTTGCTCTCCACCAGCAATAAAGCCATAGGTATAGCCATTGGTTTCGTACTCTTTATCCAACACGTTGTTGATTTTAAGAGTCGCAGTAATTGCTTTTGCAAACTCAATGTTGGTGAAGCTATAGCCTAAACGAATATCATTCACGAGGTAGGCATCGATAGCACGAGCTTCATTCTGTGTGTTGTCCAAATATTGCTTCGACACATATTTAGTAGTGAGTTCAGCATCAAAACCATTTGAGCTATATGCAAACATCGAGTTCGCTATAAAATTCGGAGAGAAAGCAATGTCGGTATCTTCGAATTCAGTAGCTACTTGTCCACCGTTGTCGTAGTCGTCGATGTACTCAGTAAATGCTTCGATTTTGTTTTTGCTGATGGTAGCATTCGCTGCCCAACTTAGTACAGGTGAAAGAGAAACTCCCCCTTCCAGCTCAATACCCAAACGGTAGCTATTTGGTACGTTCTGACGGATATACCCACCTACATCATTCACTTCACCTGTTAGGATAAGTTGGTCGTCATAGATCATAGCGTAACCATAAGCGCCCACAAAAAACGTATCGTAGTCGCCACGGTAACCCGTTTCCACATTATATAAGGTTTCAGGATCTGGGCGGCTGTTTTGAGAAGATTCTACATACTCAGAACGCGTTGGTTCTTTGCTTGCCACTCCAAACGAAGCGAATACTCTTTTGCCTTCATCCAGCATATAGTTCAACCCAAACTTAGGATTGAAGAAAGTCAGCTTATCGTTATCACGAATATTTACTACCGATCCATTTTGGATATCCACTCCATCAAATTCATAATTGATGGTTCGTACTTGAAGGTCTAAATAAGCATTTACAGCATCCGATAGGTAATACTGCCCTTTAGCGTACATGTTGAAATCCGTTTTAACGGCATCGTTGTTATAGTACTCTTCTTCGAATTCACTGTTACCCGCATAACGAGCCCAAATTACTTCGCCAAAGTGTCCACCATCATAACGGTTTAAACCACCACCTACAGTTAGGTTCCACACTTCAGAATGAGTGTAGGTTGAAGAGAATACGGTTCCGTAAAAGTCATTATCTAACCAGCGGCGACGGATTAAATCAGAAGAGGAAGGATCGCCTGCATCCGCAACGGTGATACCGTAGTCTGCTAAGTCTTCATCGGCTTTGTACTCTTCATAGTATCCTTGCCCTTTGGTGTAGTGCAACGATGCATTGAGGTTCCAGTTATCCTGTAGGCGATAAGAGTAATGTAACTGATAGTAGTCTTGGCGATAGTTGTCTACTTGATTTTCGTACGGCTCGCCTGCCTTTTCTGTACCAGCTTCATTGAAGGTGCGGTTACCCGATTCAATGTTTGCTTCAGATACACCATACCAAGCTTGGTAAGTTCTTTCTTTTCCTGAGAACACATCCGTTTTTAGAAGGCTTCGGTCCCCTCTTTTTGAACCAGATAGATAGAAAGAGTATAGGTCGGCAGAAGCACGATCGATATATCCTTCTGACAGAATCTTCGATAGTCGACCTTCGAAGCTCCATCCATTTTTCATTAGGCCTGAACCTAGTAGGATATTTGCTTTTCGCGTATCGAATGAACCCACGCCTGTATTGATTTCAGCGAATGGGTCTAAGCTGTTATTGCTTGTTTGAAGGTTGATAGAGCCTCCAAATGAACCCGCGCCATTGGTTGAGGTTCCCACTCCACGCTGCACTTGAATGTTTTGAACACTCGATGCAATATCAGGAAGGTCAACCCAAAAAGTACCATGCGATTCAGCATCATTAACAGGAATACCGTTGATGGTAACATTGATACGAGCAGGGTCAACGCCACGAATACGAATTCCGGTGTAACCAATTCCCGCACCAGCATCTGAAGTAACTACCGTAGATGGAGCCATGTTCAATAGGTATGGCACATCTTGCCCAAGGTTTTTCTCTTCAATATCCGCTTTAGTGAGATTGGTGTAGGTTACCGGTGTTGAATCATCTACACGCGTTGCCTCTACAAAAATTTCTTCACCGATATATGTTTCAGGAACCATAAGAATAAGCATAGATTCCTGATCACCTGTTACACGAACGAGGCGATCCTTGTAGCCCACATAAGTGATGATGAGTTCTTTGGCCCCATCATCCGACAAGGTAAACTCGAAAGAACCATCGAGTTGAGATACAGCTCCTCGTGAGGTTTCCGCTTGGCGAATAGTAGCGCCTTGCAAGGCTGTTTTATTTTTAGCATCCACAACACGTCCACGCACAGTTTGTGCAATAGCCGACATTTGTGTGAGTAATAGAATTAAAACTGTAATACACAGTTTAAGGTTGAATGGTCGAATCATCGTCCTCCAATTTGAATTTTAGCATTATAAATAGGAGGAGGGCCACAAGCGCCTTATCCAATGTTATCAAAACATTGGAGAGATTAGCATCAGGTTTTCCTCCGCCGGTATTATCCGGATCAGGTACTAGGGTATAATCTCAGTCCTCCCAAAAAGTTCGGACACCCCTAACCAGTGGGCTAAAATTAAGCAGTATTTCATCAAAAACACATAAATTTCTCTTACTTTCGCACTATTGTTGAATTCACTTTAAAAGTTGGAAGCACTATGATATTTCGCACTTTACTCTCAGTTACTATTCTTGGCTTACTCATTAGTTGTACTTCATCGACTGTGCCGAAGATGAATCCTGAGATTCAAACCCAAGACATCCTTGATCATATTACCTTTTTAGCTTCCGACTCCCTGCAAGGCCGAGAGGCTGGTACCCTTCACGAAGCCACAGCAGCGAATTATATAGCCGATTACTTCCGCGATTTCGGACTTGAACCTGCCGGTGATAATGAGACTTACTTTCAGACCTTCACCATTAACACGGCCGTTCTCAATAACCCACATGCAACCGAAGACAGTGAAGGCGAAAAAAGACTTTCCAAAAATGTAGTAGGCTATTTACAGGGAACCGGAGGCGGTGATGAATACATCGTGATTGGTGCCCATTACGATCATTTAGGCCTGGGTGATCATGGTTCCTTATACCGTGGCGAGCCACGCATTCACAACGGTGCCGATGATAACGCCTCAGGAACGGCTGGACTGCTTGAGCTTGCGAACTACTTCGCTGCCAACAAACCAACTAAAGATATTCTGTTCATCGCATTCTCTGGTGAAGAGATGGGACTTCTCGGCTCTGCCCATTACGTTGAGTCGCCAACCATACCCCTCGATAACGCCTTAGCCATGATCAATATGGATATGATTGGGCGAATGAGTAACAATAAACTCCTCATTTTTGGTATGGGAACAGCCGAAGATTGGCCTGAAATTATGGAAGTGGCTAATACCGATTCATTGAGTTTGAATTTGGTGAAAGACGGAACGGGCGCGAGTGATCACACTAGCTTCTACTATAAAAACATCCCCGTTCTGCACTACTTTACAGATACCCATGCTGATTACCACAAACCTTCGGATGATACCGATTACATCAATGCGGAAGGGGAAGCACTTATATTACACCATATAAAACGAGTCATTGAATACTTAGATAGCATCCAAAAAGAACAACTAGCCTTTCAAGAAGCCCCAGGAGAGCAACGCCAAACTATGCGGCTTGAAGGACCAACTTTAGGGGTGTTACCCGATTACGGCTATGATGGCAAAGGCATGAAAATTACGGGTGTTACCAAAGATCGTGCAGCAGAGCTAGCCGGGGTTCAAGGCGGCGATATCATTATCAAAATTGGTGGAGAAGACCTTGATGATATTTATGCCTACATGAGCATGCTAAACAAGCTTGAGAAGGGACAAAAGACTACCATCACTGTATTGAGAGATGGCAATGAACTCACGTTGGACTTACAACTTTGAGCTAATATATTAGAGCCCAAACATTAATCATTTATCTTCTATGAAAAGACTACTACCATTCTTGTTATTGGGTGCCGTGGCGTGCCAAAATCCGAATATGGAAACCACACTCCCTAATGATGTTCAAGCCATTTCCTTACTGGGCGACACGTTAAAAACCAACACCGTCCGAGACCTCCCGAACCGTCTGATTGTTCGCATCGATAGCTTAAAGCAAGTGGCTATGGACAATAACACTCCTGTTGAGGCTGCTATCTGGGATGCACGATTACTTGGATATCAAGGGGAATATCGCGATGCCATTACCCTGTTAGATAAAGAGATTGAGCAGAATCCTAACAACGCTGCACTATATCGGCACCGTGGACACCGCTATTTATCTACGCGCCAATTCGATGCCGCTATTCAGGATTTTGAAAAAGCCGCTGAACTAATTGAAGGCACGGATGATATCATTGAGCAAGATGGTTTACCGAATGCTCTAAATCAGCCTACCAGTACTCTTCATACCAACATTTGGTATCACTTGGGCTTGGCCTACTATGTAACTGGGCAGTATGAAAAAGCTCAAAATGCTTATGAGAAATGTATAGAAGCCAGTAAGAACAACGACATGAAGGTGGCTACTCAATACTGGTACTACATGACTTTGAGAAAGCATGGACAGGATGAACTAGCTGGACAAGTAATCCAAGGTATTGAAGAAGATTTAGAAGTGATTGAAAACGATGACTACCACAAATTGCTGTTGGTATTCAAAGGAGTTTTTGATGCGGATAAAATCTTAGAGGAAGGTCAGGCTGATGCCTTAAGTAATGCCACGGTTGGATACGGTATCGGTTTTTGGCACCATATCAATGGTCGTGAAGAAAGAGCTAAAGAAGTTTGGCGTGGCGTGTATGATGCCGGCAATTGGGCTTCATTTGGTTATATAGCTAGTGAGGCTGAATTAGCTTCGAATTAACCGTTGGGGACTTCCTTTTAGCCTAATAAGCTCCCCTTTTGCTTCCATATCTAGTTTCACGGTGGTGGTATACCACATGAGAGAACCCAGGTTCTCCAATTCTTCGTCTGTTAAAACTCCCTCTAAATACTGAGGGAGTTCTTTAAACAGTATACCCGGCCCTTCTGTTGGAACTACTTTAAGTATGGCCTTACGTACGGCCTCGTATTTCCATTTATCAATTCGAGTGGAATTTTTACCCGGCGTTGGTGTTTCACAAACAATTTTTTCATCATTCATGGGAATCCTCCACCGGGTTTAATCTTAGTTTACTTAGTTACCTACTAGGAACACTGCGTTTCCGAATAGCAGCTTACCATTGTGCCAGAACGCTCTGAACATTGGGTTATCAATCATGTACACCACACGACCTGAGCCCATTCTTTGCACACCAAATGAAAGTGTATTCTCTAAAGCTTTCACGGCATCCGTACCTACAAAGCCACTACGATGAGCACCTTCTTTAGCCACACCTACATTCCAGCCATTGTCGAGGAACTCATAGCCACGAGAGCCAAGCTTTAGCGACATATAAGAATCGCCATAACCGAAGGCTAATGGGTGGGTGTTGTCCATATCTAACTTGAAGATTGAACCAGCATTTAGGCCTGAAGCCGATAGGCGACGCGCTTCTGCATATTTAACAAGCTTGTCTTCATCGCTCGCTTCTTCACGCTCTGTGCGCTTCATTTTTAAGCCGAATCCGCTCTTGCCTGCTAAGAAGCCATTCGCTCCTTCTACGGCAATAAGCTTACCGCCACCACGAATCCAATCTTTCAATTGATCTAGGCCACGCTCATCAAATACACTGTTATATGAACCCGATGGCATAATCAGCACATCGTACTCATGCCAATCGATAAAAGATAGATCGTCGCGGTTAATTAGGTTCAATGGGTACTCAATCTGACGATCAAAGAAATGCCAAATATGACCTACCATCTGTGAACTTGTGCCTTCACCCGCAATGATACCCACTTTAGGTGCTTTGATATAGCGCACAGATGAAGAACCGAAGTCCTTACCAGAATCTACAAAGCCCGTTGTTGCTGGGGTTAACACACGCCCAAAGTTATCGGCTGTGTTTTTAACAATGCTATCAAAGTTGGAACCTAAATTTTCGTTTCCTCTTCGAGTGATAATCAATGTTCCAGAATCATACTTCTTGCCATCTAACTCAAAAGGAACTTCCGCATATCTCACTTTTACACCTTCTTTAAGAAGAGCTGAAAGGTATTTTAGGTCATCAATAGAATTCCACTTTGCTAAATACGCATA
This sequence comes from Balneola vulgaris DSM 17893, assembly GCF_000375465.1. Classification (NCBI taxonomy): domain Bacteria; kingdom Pseudomonadati; phylum Balneolota; class Balneolia; order Balneolales; family Balneolaceae; genus Balneola; species Balneola vulgaris. The sequence goes on along the minus strand of NZ_AQXH01000008.1, from coordinate 66,505 downwards.
AGGGCGATTTACATTTGCGGATACAACCGGGGTAGTTGTTTCTTGAACAGGACCTGCTTCAACCGCACCTTTTACCGCATAGCCGTCTACGCCATAAGCATAATGTAGCTCCCAAGAAGTAATATCATAAGTAAGCGAGTCTTCTAGCTCAGGCTTTGGCTCGAATAACACACGTACTAAATTACCTTGTGGCTGATACGTAGTAATTACGTAATCACCTTCCTCAATATTTACACGGCCTGTTGAGCCATCGCTGAAGTCATAGCCATCTAGTCGTGCACTTTTTGTAGCCTGACCAAACTCGATGTTCTGTGCCATCAGATACTGCAGTAAACTAGCTACTTTATCTGGGTTGCTATTTCTCTTAACTACAAACGATTTATAATCACCTGATCCATTTTCTTTTGCTTCTGAGAAATAAGAAGCGAACTCATCGATCACACGGTCTTTGTTAATCGCCGTAATCTCTACCGTTGATAAACCTGTAGTGTAATGGTGCGTTAAACGGTCTAATAAGCTTAAGGTATCACCTTCTGCGGTACGGATACCTAAACCAGCACGGCCACCACCAGCTTGCTCGTAAGTCATACCAATTGCGCCGTTGTATGTTGGCCAAGTATCACCATAGCTAGGGTAGAATAAGTCAAACGATTCCTTTGTAAAGTATAACCAGCCTTCACGGTCGAAATACTTCGCATGGTTTTTACCAATGATGTATTGGTATTCGCGTTGCCATTCAGAAATAACATTATGAAGTGGTCGTGCTGCGGGTGCAAAGAAATATGGGCTATTTACGCCTTGTTCGTGGAAATCCACATGTACGTGAGGCATCCACTGCTGGTACCACTGAATTCGAGCTCTAGACTCTTTCTGAGTTTGCCACGCCCAATCACGGTTTAAATCGAAGTAATAGTGATTGGTACGTCCGCCAGGCCATGGCTCATTATGCTCCCACGTTTCTGGGTTGGCATTAAACTGAGCGCCTTTTTTGGTTTTGTACCAGTTAACGTAGCGGTCGCGACCATCAGGGTTAATCATTGGATCCATGATTACCACTACATCTTGCAACCACTGTTGCCTATTTGTAACAAGTTCATAAATGGTTTTAAGTGCGGCTTCACTTGAAGAAGTCTCATTTCCATGAACGTTATAACTCAACCAAACGATGGGGGTTTTGTCGGCTGTTGGCTCGCCTTCCATTAAGCCCGTTCGTTTTAAGTTGTTTGTTCGAATTTCTTCTAATCGGTTGTGATTTGCCGTAGTAGTAACCACTACAGTTGAAAGCTCTCGGCCTTCATAGGTGCTACCATATTGTCTATAGGTTACTAGATCCGAATTTTCTGCAACATGCATAAAATAAGCATGCACTTTGTAGTGAGGGGTCCATTGCTCACCCAATTCGTAGCCAAGAAATTCCTCTGGCGACTTCAATTGAGCAAACGCTGTAGCCGACACCATCAGCAGAAGCAGAAGAGTTAGAATGCGTTTTTTCATTGTTTAATGATTTGATATTAGAGATGACGGCAAAGATCGGCTTTGCGCCACCTAAGGGTTATTACTTAGTAAGTTCTTCTTCAATTTGTTCAACCACATCGCCTACAATAGCGTTAGGGATCGGTACTGTTAAATTGTAATGGGCGATTTTCCAGTTACCATCCTTCAATACCATTACGCCGGTTCCGCGACTTGGCCCAAGATTTGGAGTAGACAGTTTTTCGTCGAACCAAGCTATTTTGCCGTTTTCAGAGAGATACACATAGCGTGAAACGGGAGTGAAACTCCAAGCACGTCCTCTGTCGAAATAAGGCTTACTGAATTCTTTAAACTCGGTCAGGTTCCAACGCTCGGTGGCGTCGGTGCCCATAAAAATGGAATGTTCATTTTCGAAATGCCCAAAATAGCGCTCGAAATCGGCTTCAGCAGCTGCATTATGCCAATCGTTTAACACCGCTTGAACGTCGGTTTTATATTCTACTTTCTCTGTTTCTGATGGTGCACAGGCAACAAATGCCACAATCCCCAAAAGTGCGATGTTCTTAATCATACCTCAAAATTTTACGTTCATGGATTTTACAGCTTACCAAGCGAACGAACAACCGTTTTAAGGAAGTTTTACGGGGAGCTAAAAATGGAAATAGCTGATGCTTGAACTACAAAATGGTTCGCATTCCTCGTATTATCCCCGAAAAGAAAATTTAGATTCGAATTCCATGCCTACCAATAGAGATGTAGCCGCCAAACTCCGTGAAGTATTTCAGTTGATGCAATTAGCTGGTGAAAACCGTTTCAAAGCCATCGCTTTCGATCGTGCCGCCCAAACGGTAGAAGGGCTCAACGACGACATCAACACCTACATTGAAAGCAAAACCATTACGGACATCAAAGGAATTGGGAAATCGATAGCGGAAGACATCTACGCCTATGCGGAAACAGGCACCATGCCCGTACTCGAAGCCTTTCAAGAAAAAGTGCCTTCAGGGCTGATTAAATGGACCGAAATTTCAGGCTTGGGACCTAAGAACATTCTCAAAATCCATAAAGAATTTGGCATTACAGAGGTAGAAGAACTCAAACAACTTATTGATAGTGGCGAGCTTGCAAAGCTTCCGGGATTAGGAGGTAAGTCTGCTGAAAAAATTCGGAAATCGATTGAATGGATGGAAAAGTTCGATGAGCGTTGCCGTTTAGATGAAGCTACGGTTATTGCTGAGGCGATCTATGATAGCCTTAAAGATTTGGAAGGCGTTCAGAAAATCGAAGTAGCAGGTTCACTACGAAGAGCCAAAGAAACAATTGGTGATATCGACATCCTTATTGCCGCGGAAGAACAATACATCGCTTCCCTGTTTGAGGTTTTTACCTCCCATGAGCGTGTGACCGAAGTGCTTGGCAAAGGCGACACCAAAAGCTCAGTACGTACAGATGAAGGCCGACAGGTTGATCTTCGCATTGTTAAACCAGAGAACTTTGCAGCTGCGCTCATGTACTTCACAGGCAGTAAAGAGCATAATGTGGTGATGCGCTCGAGAGCACGTGAACGGGGCATGAGCCTGAATGAGTATGGTCTCTATAAACTCACTGCAGACGGTGAAACGGATTTTGATGCTCCACAACCTTACGAGTCCGAAGCCGACATCTACAAGATGCTAGATCTGAACTTCGTGCCACCAGAGCTCCGCGAAGACCGTGGTGAGTTTGAGATATTTGAAGAACAAGAAACGCTAGAATTAGTCACCGAAGCCGATATCAAAGGGGTGATCCATGCCCATAGTACTTGGAGTGATGGCAAGTTCTCGATTCGTGAGATGGCCGAAGCTTGTATAGCGCGAGGTTACGAATATCTGGGCATCACCGACCACTCTAAAACGGCTGCTTATGCTGGTGGACTTAGCGCCGACGATGTAAAAAGACAGTGGGACGAAATTGATGCATTGAATGCTGAATTCAAGGAAGCGGGTACTAATTTTGTGGTATTTAAAGGTATTGAGTCTGATATCCTTGCTGACGGTAGCCTCGATTATGAGGACGATATCCTAGCTGGTTTTGATTTCATTATTGCCAGTGTACACCAATCGCTGGAAATGCCTCATGCCAAGATGATGGAGCGCTTCAGGCAAGCTATCAAAAACCCATATACACGTATGATTGGTCACCCAACGGGTCGACTCTTGCTAAAGCGTAACGAAAGCGATATCGATTTAAATGAATTGATTACCCTTGCCGCAGAACACAATACCGCTATTGAGATCAATGCGAACCCATGGCGCCTCGACTTAGATTGGAAGTTTGGAAACAAAGCCAAAGAGGTGGGGTTGATGACTTCCGTTAACCCTGATGCGCATAGCATCGACGGGATTGATGTTATGAAATACGGCGTGCGTATTGCCCGCAAAGGCAAATTCGAAAAAGAACGAGTGCTTAACACCAAATCCGCCGACGAAGTCCGCGCTTACTTTGAAGGAAGGTAGGTTTGTAAGTATCTCTTCTACTCCGAGAATGAACCCAACTAATACTCACTTTAACATAGATGTAATTTTTTGGCTTCGTATATTTTCGATGTTTAGAATTACCAATTTCTTGCCTTATATCTAACCTATAGTGATTGTTTCAATCTATTTATTACTAGGTGCCTTGTTACTGCTGGTGAGTATCTTTTCCAGCAAGTTATCGGTGAAGTATGGCATCCCTTCCCTGCTCATTTTTCTTGGCATAGGGATGATATTTGGCTCGGATGGCATAGGGGTCGTTTATTTTGAAGACTATGAACTTGCCCAGCAACTAGGTATTATCGCTCTTATCTATATTCTATTTTCTGGCGGTCTTGATACCAAATGGCGAAAGGTTAAACCTATCATAGGACCTGGCCTCCTTCTTTCTACTTTTGGCGTTCTACTTAGTTCTTTGATTGTTGGGTATTTGGTATCTCTTATTCTAAATGTAAGCATCCTTGAAGGAATTCTTTTTGGAGCTATAGTTTCTTCTACCGATGCTGCAGCTGTGTTTTCGGTACTAAGATCGCATTCCATTGGGTTCAAATATCGCCTACGAGAACTTATTGAATTTGAATCAGGCACCAATGACCCTATGGCCATTTTCTTAACCATAGGCCTTATTCAATTCCTTACAATTCCAGATATGTCAAGCTTGTCTTTATTGCTTCTATTTGTGAAGCAAATGGTAATTGGTGCGGTTCTTGGAATTCTATTTGGGAAGGCTATTAATTGGATTATAAACCGGTCCAATTTAACCTATGATGGATTATATCCTGTACTATCACTGTCTTTTGTTCCCCTTATCTATGCATGTACAGATTTGCTAAGCGGTAGTGGTTTTTTAGCGGTTTACCTTGCTGGATTAGTATTAGGAAACTCAACATTTGTTCATAAACGAAGCCTGTTGAACTTTTTTGATGGCATCGGGTGGCTTATGCAAATTTGTATGTTTTTAACCTTGGGCTTAGTAGTATTTCCAAATCAAATTCTTAAAGTTGCTCCTGAAGGGATGATTATTGCATTGGTACTTATCTTCATTGGGCGCCCAATTAGTGTATTTTTAAGTCTGATGTTCACTCGCTTCAATATAAAATCTAAGGCGTTGTTATCTTGGGTGGGTCTACGTGGTGCTGTTCCAATCATCATGGCAACTTTCCCCTTAGTTGCTGGCATGGAGCACGCAGAGTTATTCTTTAGTATCATCTTCTTTGTAGTGGTTACCTCTGTATTAATTCAAGGTCCTACCATCCCACTTGCTGCCCGACTCTTGAAATTGGATGAACCCCTTTATGAAAAAACTCGCTACCCCATTGAACTAGAACCTACGATAGACACTAAAGCTGCGCTTAAAGAAGTTCGTGTTTCCAATGGTGATTTTGCTGTGGGCAAACAAATACTTGATTTAGGCTTAGCTGAAAATGTATTAATTACCCTCATCAACCGAGATGGAAAATTTATTGTACCCAAAGGTTCCACGGTAATTGAAGTTCAAGACAAGTTGTTAATTCTATCCGATAAAGATGAGGTATCTGAAATAAGAGATCTACTCACAAAGAAATCGCAAACCGCATAATTCTAGCTTAGCCATACCCATTACTTTGCGCCCTTTACTAACCGTCATAGCACTTTTTACTTTTGTAGCTCTTGGTACTCAAGTGTGCAACGATAGTACCAACACCCTAGGTGCCGTGCATCATGAAGACGCGAAGATTCAAGCTCCATCTATACCTGGTAAAAAAGCGCCTACACATATTGAGTATGTATTGTTTAGCCACCTAGGGGAATCAAGTGTTGATTATTCCAATAGCCAACTTGAAGTTAGATCCACGAAGAACCTCGATTCTCTTCAAAATGATGCTTCTAAAAGTAATGGACAGTCCAACCGTCTTTCTGCCTGTTTCAAAAGCTCCTCACTACTTAATATAAGTTCTTCAACCTACCGATTGATATATCCCTTCCATTTCCATTTCTAACTCACCCATTAGAACATCTCATATCCACCCATCCCTCTGGCCATCCATGCTGTAGGGATACTTATATTAACTCAAAATTTGTGTGAAATGGAAATTGATTTAGGATCTATAATCATTAGCGCAATTGCGTTAGCTATATTTTTTATACCCGTAGTTATCGATCAATGGTCTAAGAAGAAAAAAAAGGACAACTAAATAATTGAAAGGTGAGTGGCAACTACATGACCATTCACCTTTTGTATTTAAGCATCTCAAAAGCATTGGACTTCGATGAGCAATTCCATAAACTTGCCTTACTTTTATCGCACCGTTGAATATGACATTACCATCGTGGGGGGAAGTCACCCCAAAAACTTTTATTACCCTAATTTTTGTACTTCTTGGTGTTCAATCAACCATCCACGCCCAAGCCTTTGAGTATATTGATATCGGAGTTCAAACCACTCAGCCTTATCTACAGGATAACAGTTACGCGAATAGATGGGATTTAACTCAGAGCTATGGGGCATCTCTCACCACTCCATTTTATGTAGGACACGTTGGTTTGAATGTTGCTTATTTCGACTATGAGCCCAAAGGTGAGCCGTACGCTTTGCTTGAGTCGACGAACTATGCGGCAACTTTCGGCTATATTTTTGGTGAGGAAAAAATCTTTTCGCTTTCTACTATGTTGGGTGTAGGCATTCAAAAAACATGGCTTATAGGCGATGCCTTTACCAGTAACTCTGATGAACGGGAGTTGTATTTCACTTCTATTCTTGAACCTACCATTCGTTTGGGTAAACTTGCGCTATTTGCACACTTCCAGTACGCAAAAGTTTTTAACTACGAGCGTCAGCATATTTTGCATCTCGGATTAGGAGTTCGGTATAGACTCCACTTGCCTAATCATATTCAATCTTTTATTGATTAGGGGAGCAAGTATGAAAAAGCTTTATGCTCTATTCGGTTTCCTTCTGTGCTTTAGCATCACGCCTAATTGGACTCAAGCACAAAGTCATGATTTGGTACTCAAACCTAATCAATCCATTTCACCCTATTACAGTTTAGCAGAATGGATTTTCAGTAACGCCAACATCCCTTTTGATAGCTATGACCTTAGCACATTCGACGTGCTTGGCGAACCTTCCCTCAGCCACAACAATGAATTCCCGTTAGTATTTATAGATGGGGTGCTTCAAGCCACCGATGTTTTGGGTAAGCGTAGTTTTATGCTACCCAATCTTTCCTTTAATGCTATCGATTCGGTTACAATTATTAGAGAGCTATATCATCAGGGTTACCATACTCCTTCTGGAGCGATACATATTTACCTCAAGCAAAAACGTTCTACCATTGGATATCAAAAAGGCTTAGTTAATGAGATTAACGATCCAGGCCCCCACACCTCCTCTGAGTTAAACTCCTCGAATGTGGAGGCTATAAACTATATTGAAAAGATTGATCTTTGGCTTCCTAATTCATTTAAAAGCACTCTTCTTCTTAGCAGAGATCGATATTCTCGTTCTAACTTCTATGTTTACGATGATACCCGTAATGCGACCTTATTCAATCGAACGCTGCTTAGGAACAATGACGGCAATAGCTATCTACAGCGTAATGTTTATAACTACATCCATCTTCAAAACCGCTTTTCACTCACTACAGGTTCGTTGAATATCTTTAGTACTTTCCGAGGCATTGAATCAAACTACATTTGGGACCCCATAGCTGGCATTGAAACACCATTTGAGCAATATCATTTCCAATCAGGCTTTCAATATCGGCCTAATAACACCTCTCGTTTAAAATCCTTCAACACTCATTTCAGTTGGTCGGATAGTGATAGCTTAACAGGAGCTCCTTCCCCTTCACAAGAAATAGAGCAGATTGGTACTCATTCAGCTGCACATATTTCACTGAATACTCGAAATTACATAGTAGGAGAGCTCAAATATCAACGATGGGAAGACCAAATAAATGATCAGGATTTAGAGATCGCAAATTGGCAAGTTTCATGGGTACATAATGAACTCACTCCTTCAACTAAGCTCACTACTATGATCGGTAATGCGCGGTCGAGTGTAGGATTGACGCATGATGTTCAAGACCGTAGGTTTCATTTAGAAAGTTCCATCACCAATTTAAACAGGCAAGCCAACCTCTATACTTTTTGGAAGCACAAAATTGGGTATACATTAGAAGGTAGGCAAGGGCAAGATATAATCGATGATTCTGAGCATCGGAATATCAGGTCGAGTGTGTCTTTTGTTCAGCAGCGAAAGATTCAAAAATTTCAATCATCCTTTACAATGAGCTTTACTCACTATTGGAGGCTTAGCTCAGCATGGACGAACTACGCTCCTGCTGCTAGTGGACGCCGATTGCAAACCACCACTTCCTTCACTGATCACCAACAGGTAGGTCTAGCTAATATTCGCTATCGCATTGAAAGCTCTCTGACTGATAAACTATACACTCGTACTCAGTTAAATGCCCATCTTTTAACCTATAGCGATCGAGAAATTGAATCTCGTTTTGAACAAAGTCCGCCGATCTCTTTTAACCAAGTGCTTCAATATAAGATGCATGACAATGCTCAATTTGAGTTAATCTACAGATATATCTCTGCTCGGAAAATAAATGCATATGAGGAATTAGAGGCTCAAAGTGGGTGGCCTCCCGTTCGGGTTCGGCCCATTCGATTGTTAAACGCATCTGCTAAAACTTGGATGTTTGATCGGGCTCTCGCCCTACAACTTGCGCTGCGCAATCTGTTAAATAAGCCCGAAAGTTATAATACCAACGGACAGTATTATCACATGAGCATCCACGTAAGTGCCCAACTCAACATTGGTAAAAAGAATTTTCGCTAAGCTAAGTCCACTTAACCCTCTGGTTTGTCGTACTCAATGCGGTTACCCAGTAGATACCCATAAGGCTTGAGTCCGTCTACTTGCTCGAAGATCACACGAAGTATTCCGATCAGCGGCACGAATAGAATCATTCCTGAAATTCCCCATAATTCGCCCCCAACGATTAAGGCAAGCATCGCCATAAACGGGTTAATAGCTACTTTTGAACCCACGATACGTGGTGTAATAAAGTTACCTTCTAGAAACTGAACCGTTCCAAAAACGGCAATTACTAGCAAGGGTGTAATAAGGCTATCTCCTAACAAGAAAGCGAAAAGTAATGGCGGCAGTGCACCAATGATAATTCCGATATAAGGGATTACCGCTAGCAATGAGGCAAACACTCCAAAGAAAATGGCGTGCTCCAATCCAATGAGGAAAAGTCCTGTGGTGTTTAAGATGGCTAGAATTCCAATGACCGTTAGCATACCTACTAAGTAGTTCTGGGTGACATCTTGAACATTATCGAGTACTTCATCGATGCCCGATTGCTGCTTCTTTCGATCAAACAGCTTTTGAAAGAAGGTGATATACATTTCTTTGTAGTACAGCATGAAGAACACAAAAATGGGTAAGAGCGACATTAAGGTAAATGCACTAGTGGTAGCACTTACTACCGAGCCAACATACTGCCCACTTTTATCGATGAGATTGCTTAGCCCTTGTTCTAAGTAATTGGTTCTTTGCTCCTGTGAAATACCAACGGTGTTCTCTAGATACTCAATCCCATCGGCGGTTACGGTTTTAAGCCGTTCGGTTACTTCAGGCACTCGTTCTGCAAACTGAACAAACTGTGCCGATATCAACGATACGATGCCCGCAAAAATCACCAACACTAATAGAATGGTAAGTAGGATGCTGAGCGCCCTTCCTAGTTTCCAGCTCTCTAGTTTATTTACAACAGGACTTAACAGCATAGATATGAATGCCGCGAAAGCAAGGGGCATCAGAATGAATTTGCCGTAGCTAAGTATCACAAACAATAGGGATATCCCGGCGAGGGTTACCGTGCTTTTCAGCCAAAAGGGGTATGTTTTTGTACTCGAAGTAGAGTGGTGTTTCATGGACTCTCGTAGATTAATAGACTGAAATTAATATAATTGATGATATAGTCATTGTCATTTAGTGTTCCGCCTATACTTGAAATCATCAGCGAAACTTGCCCGTTCGGTGCGGTCATCGTCATCCGAAGTTCTTCAGGATTAAGATCACTTCGACTGCGTCCTTTTCGAGATAGCGTATCTAAAGTTTCTTTCAAATTAAACACTACTTCCCAATCCTCTTCTGTATGGCGAAGCTTCAAGCTTTGGCGATCATCTTCGAGCTGAAGGATGTAAGCTCCAATTTCTTTGGTTGGGAAATTCGTATTCAGCAACTTGGCCGGAATTAAATAACTCGCCCCTTCCACCGGTATTACTTCATCGTTCTTAGCACTATAATCAAAGCCTTTAGATGATTGAAGCTCAACCGTTTCATATCTACTCACTGCTTCTATACCGATATGAGCTAAGATTTCTTCGTTTTGCACATAGGGGTAATCGCTATCAACCAACTCATTCATTTCTTTATTGAATAGCGGCTGAAGAGATTGCAAGCCATGGTTCTCGATGAGGTAGCCCGTAATAGAAGTAAGTTCTTTGCGATCTTCGAATGGGATTTCGGCGTCACCATCCACGGCAACACCTTGATCATTGAGATAATTATATTCCTCAAGGTAAGCGGATAACCGACCTAATTGATTGCGCTCCGACACCTCAAAGGCACCGAGCGGTCCCCAACCCACCAAAAAGGCTATAAGTGCCAAGCTAAAAGGAATTACTTTTATGTTCTTTTTATGACTGATGAGGTTGTACAGTATATGCCCAATGAGCCACACCGCTAAGGTGGCTACTAAATAGCGATTGATGGTGACCCCATACTCTGAGATTCGCACCCAAATAGACAGCACTAGAAGTCCTGATAACGGAATGAGTCCAAAATAAAAACCTCGTCCATAGAGCTTTATCCAAGTCTGGTCTTTTTGCTCCTGAATGGGGTATAGCAACAACAACGAAAGTATTCCTGCAATGGAAAAACTAAGTACCAGATACGCCACCCATCCATTGGGGAGCTCCCACTGCATCAATATTTTGAAGAGATACATGTATAGAATCAGTATGTATGTAGTTACCAAGGGGATGAGTACATACTGCACGAATACTTTCAATGCTTTGGGGTAGCTAATCATGGTGACATCTTCCACTTTAGGCACTTTTGACAGGAATAGTAGGGTATTGAATATCCCTAACATGCACACCCATAACTGTGCATAAAATTTATCTTTGATGTCGAAGCCTAATAAGTTATCAATCGATAAAAGTGCGACTGTGAGCCCAACAAAAAGCACCCCCGTATACAGTACCGATAGCAAGATGGAGAGAAACAACTGTTTGTTAAACTCCCAAAACTGATCCATTTCGCTTTCATTTAAGAAAGCAGCAATTGCCACAAACAAATGAGAAGTCAACACCAACAACCCAAATCGTGTAAGTGCTTCGTAGGTGTCGTCAACCAACATGCCTTCAATGCTGAAGTAATAGGCTAAGAGCAATAAAACTCCCCCTAATCGTACTCCCCATTTAATGGGGGTTGTCCATGTTCGAGATTCAATGAGCAGGTCTAAAGCAAGGAACCAGGAGATACCCAAGGCCGAACAGAATATGGCATTCATGAGCCAAGCGTATGCAAGGGGGTCGGTTTCTATAACCTCAATGCCGTACACACTCAACATGGAAAACATAAATCCTGCAAGAATTGGCAGAGGAAAGCGTTTTATAGTGCTGCTCGCACCTTTGATGATCTGATCGATGGAAGGGATTGAAAGTGCCATAATAAATAAGCGTTGGTTAACGGAAGGTAGGATACAAACGGTTGGTTCACAAGGAAATAGACGGCATTGCGAAATGACTCACACATGCAATCTCATTTTTTGTTCCTCAGTACTCCAATACACATTCATAATTTCTTACCTTCATCTTTATTAAACAGAATTCAGACTTAAAACCAAACTCATGCATATCGATCATATTGGAATTGCGGTGAAAAACCTCGACGAAGCCATCGAAACCTATGAAAAGATCCTCAACACTAAATGCGACAAGAAAGAGATTGTTGAAAGTGAGAAAGTAGCTACTGCTTTTTTTAATACGGGGGAATCGAAAGTAGAATTGTTAGGAGCTACTGAACCTGATTCTGTAATTACAAAGTACATCGAGAAAAAAGGTGAAGGCATCCACCATGTAGCTTTTGAAGTGGATGATATCTATGCCGAATTGGACCGACTTCGTGGTGAAGGCTTCACCGTATTGAACGAACAACCTAAAGATGGAGCCGATAATAAATTAGTGGCCTTCCTACACCCTAAAGGAAATCACGGGGTATTAGTAGAACTTTGCCAGAGTAAAAAAGAGTAAGCGGTTTTTAGATCTATAGGTATAGGAAACATCAATGCTCTGATTTCTCAAATCTTATGTTTGAACCTAGAAATAAATATTTAGCATTGATGCCCGTGGAATTCCCTCTTATCTTTGGCTCCCTTAATTGATTGATCGGGGCGTGGCGTAGCTCGGTAGCGCGCTCGGCTGGGGGCCGAGAGGTCGCAGGTTCAAATCCTGTCGCCCCGACATTATTCAAATTCAATTCAAGCCCATACTCCCCTCAACTTTATGTTTTTAGCTCGCATCAACATTTTATGCTATTAATAGTGTAAATATAGGCGTATGTTTGGCGCCGTAATATTTCATCAAATCGAGCTTCTTTACTATTTGTAATGACTGAGATCACTAGTTTTTTTCAAGATCTTGTGCAAAATGAAACCGCACAACTAATTATTGTAGTTTTATATGCATTAGGACCTATTCTAATCACTTTATATTCTATTGGGCAATTCCATTTAATGTACATTTGGCATAAGTATAAAAAGACTTATTCTACCAAAGCCCCACTATACCCAGAAGGCGAATGGCCTACCGTTACTGTTCAAATTCCTATGTTCAACGAAATGTATGTTGCTGAACATGTAATTGACGCCTGTGCTAAACTCGATTACCCTGCTGATAAACTTGAAATTCAAGTATTAGATGATTCTACCGATGAAACGCTTGAGATTGCAGAAAAAAGAGCAGCTATGTGGCGCGAAAAAGGAGTTGACGTAGTTGTTATTCATCGTGAAAACCGCCAAGGCTTTAAAGCTGGAGCATTACATGAAGGTACTCAAGTAGCTAAAGGTGATTTCATTGCTATTTTCGATGCTGATTTTAGGCCTGAAGCCGATTTCCTTTACAAAACAATGGGTTACTTCCAAGATGAACAAGTAGGTGTTGTACAAACACGATGGGGGCACTTAAACAGAGACTACAGCTTACTCACTCGTGCTCAATCATTATTACACGATGCTTTTTTCATGGTTGAACAACATGCAAGATCTATAGTTGGGTACTTTTTAAGGTTTAATGGTAGCGGTGGTATCTGGAGAAAAGAAACCATTCACGATGCTGGCGGATGGAGTGGTGAAACGCTTTCAGAGGATTACGATTTATGCCTTCGTGCACAGTTAAACGGTTGGAAAATTAAATACGACAACGAAGTGGTAGCGCCCGCTGAACTACCAGTTACCATGGTAGATTTTAAAGTTCAGCAATACCGATGGACCAAAGGACGTGGCCAAATTATTAAAAAATTCTTTTGGAAATTGTGTAAAGCCGATCTTCCATTTATGGTAAAAATGCACGCAATTTTTGACCTCCTCAATGTATTCATCAATGTAGGAGTCCTTTTCCTCGCACTAATGAGTGTACCCCTTGTGTTTTTATTAGAAGCTGCACCAGAGTACTACCCATTCTTTAAGTACATGTCTATTGCTCTCATAAATATATTGATTGCTCCTTGGATTGCAATCTTAGTTCTCGATAGATACAATGATTCTTTTAAAGAAAAAGTAACAGACTTTAAAAGAACCTTTATACCCTTCTTAATTCTAGTAATAGGCTTCCCATTCTTTATGGTGGTATCACTTATTGATGGGTTTGTGAATAATAAATCATTTTTCCACCGTACTTCGAAATATAATGCACTAGACAAGTCGGTAAATTGGAAGAATAAAATTTACTCACCTACAGATATACCAGTAATTACATGGTTTGAGGGTATTTTTGCTATTCTTTTTGTACTAGCCGTGATTATTGATATCAATACATTTAATATCGGTTTTCTTCCTTTTCATATTCTCTTGAGCCTTGGCTTTGGATCAATATTCATACAATCCATCCGTAAGGCCTAACAATTCTAGAATGAGAAACCGGAGCCGAGATACACAGCGGCTCCGTCTTCAGAGAAGCCCATTTCGTACTTTAAAATAAAGTCGCGGCTAAAGATGGACATAAAGCCACCGAAGCCATATGAAGTGCCACCCGTCCAGTCTGAAAAATTTCGCTTGTACACCGCTCCATTATCTACAAATAAATTGAAGCCTACGTCTGAATCTAGCCATGGCAACTCAAAGAGCCATGTACGTAATTCCGTGATGCTCAAGATGGAGGCCTCTCCTACAAATCTTCGATACATAAACCCTCGAAGTGCACCATTTCCACCTAAGGATGGGGCAAACCAATATGGGATTTCCCCCATGGTATAATTGTTCAATACTCGCTGACCAAGTATCACTTCTGGCATCGCTCCTTCTTCAGTGAACTGTTTGAACATTCTTAAATCAGTATATAATTGACCAATCCAAGTTTCGCTTAGCCCAGGGATGGAAGTCTTAAAACTATGCGAGAATAAGTACCCCTGTTGACTCCTAAATTCGTTATCGCGGGCTTCTTTGATATAACCAACTTCAGCAAAAGTGTAGGTTGAACCATTCCAGCCAATGGGCTGAACTTCCGTCATATAGGTATTGGGTTGATGATCAAAGGGCTTTTCATGCACTACCCGCAATCCAATTTTTATATCCGTACGTCGCACTCCTTCTACTGCAGAAATTGGTAAACGAGTTTCCGCCCCTATATTCAATAAGAAGCTATCAAATTGGTAATAATCGGTGTTGTCGAAGCGATCTCGGTTAAACTCACCATCAAGCGTATAGCCCGTAAAGTAGTTCCCATAGTTTTGGTTGATAAGTAAGTCGAAAGCGGACCTTTTATCGGTTCCGAAAGTTTGTACCTGATCACGGTAATAAGAAAAGGTATAGGCGCCAATTCCCTTATAGCTCAGTCTATATTTACTGTAGTTATTAAAAGGCTGAATACCATCACTATAATCAAAACGTTGGAGATCGATAGATACATTAATCCCATTATCGGAATCGTATGAAAAACTTGGAAAGAACCCATACCGCACACTGTCTTGCGACTGAGCCACACTTACATTTGTGTGCAGGAAAGTTACTAAAAACCCAATGGATAGAACCGTAATAATCTTTATTTTAGACAAATCGTTGAATTAATTTTTTGCACAAAAATAGCACTAATCGTTCCAACATCCCACAATGATCCTTCTTTCAATTTTACTAGCATTTTTCTTTCAAAGTGGTACTAATGCAGCTCAATTACCTCCACTTACTTGTGAGGAATATCATACCCTAGCTAAAGAAGCCCGCGAGAATAAAAATCTAGAATTTGAAATTCAGATATGGGAAGAAGCCATCAATAGCACCTGCCTTGATAGCAGCACCGCCTACAGTCAGCTTTCGCTTTGTTATTTAGAGGCGGGCGATCAAAGCTACTCCGATAGGGGAAGCAAGGATGTGGAAAGCCGTAAAGCTTATTTCGAGAAAGCACTCGAAGCCGCAAATAAGGCCATCGATTTGGATGACACCAATAAGTTTGGCTTTGAGCATAAAAGCATGGCCTATGCTGGCATGGTAGATGTATATGGGTTAAAGCAAAAAGTGCAGTTAGCCGATAGTGTGCGTGTTAATGCCGAAATAGCCCTCGAGTTAGATCCTAAAAACGACAGAGCTCTCCATATTTTAGGGCGTTGGCATTACGAGGTGTCGCAGTTTGGAGGAGTGATGCGCTTTTTTGCTCGACTCTTTTTTGGCACAGCCCCTAAAGCATCCTTAGATAAAGCCTTGGATTATTTCCAACGGGCCGTTGACCTCGATGACTACCCTGTTCATCACTACTGGCTGGCACTCACGCACCTAGAGATGGGGAATAAGAAACTGGCCATCCATCATTTTGAATACTTACTCTCACTAGGAGATGAACATCACAATGACGAGTTCTTTAAAAATGAGGCGGTTAAAAAGTTAGACAAGTTGCGCTAAAGGGCTTCTACTTTCCATAGAAAAACGGGATCGTTTTGGCTCATCACCCATTTCTTTAGACTGACCCATAATCCATCATCGCCTCGTTGCCATCCTCTCGAATCAGATGCTCCAACTCGTCGAAACTGGTAGCCGCCCCAGATAAAATCATCGGGTAGCATGGTTTGTGGTATTTCTTCTTCCACAATGGAAAAGCTTGCATTGGAAACCACCACATATTGAATATTATGCTCTAGCATCACTTCAGGAATGGTGATGCTTTCCTCCTTCATTAAACGCTCGATCGTACTAGAGCTAATGGCTTTGTCTGTAGGCCAATCACTCATTACCAAGGTGGTTGGGTAATCGCTCCATACCATTTCTTTCTGTGATATATCCTGCATCACCCGACCAATTTCTCTTTCTGCTTCTAGGTTAAAAGAACGGGCATGAAATACTATGGATACCAAACCAATGAACAGAAACATCGACACTAATAACACTCGTTGCGTCCATAGCCTCATATAATTTATGGATAGTATAATGGCCATAGATATTGGATAACAGAGAAACAGCAGGTATTTGGCGTCTGCACTGTGGAAAAAGAACAACGACCCGATGATGAAAAGAATCAGGAAGGCGATGCAGCTTCTCAATACAGCTTTGAAGGAGGGCACATTTACTTTACGGCTTACTAAAGTGCTGATTTCAGCATCACTTTTTACGAAGATACTTCCCTTTAAAAAGATGATTAATGGAAAGGCTAGTAGTGTAGATAGTAGCACCTCTAATAACCTAGAGCTCAGTCCCGCACTTTCGATGGCTTCCTTTGCCCCTGCTCCTGATGCAGTGAGCTTACTCGTTAACCAAAATAATGCATCCCCTTCCATGATATAGTTGAAGTAACTCCACACTCCAATTCCTGCTAGTACCCCAAATATAATGGCGAGGGCTCGACGAAATTTCCCATGAAGGAATAACGAAAGTGAGATTAATCCTAAAAAGGCTGTCACTTCATGCCTTGTAAGCATGATGGCCATTGATAGAATGGCAATCATAAATAAGCTCTTTCTAGTGCTCCATTGCACTAGTAAAAGGATAACAGCGGCTATTAATACTAAAGCCAGTCCTTCCGACATATTGAAAGCACTAAATAGTATGGGTAATGGCAAAAGGGTGAATACAAAAATAGCGGCCGGCTTCAAGCGATCGTTAAATAGAATCACAGATGATTTTACGGCCACAAACACATAGCCCAATTGAAGGATGAGTGGAGTAATCCAACTCTGGAAAACACCTCCAAAAGCAGTTACCAGCATATGCAAACCGATCATCAACCACCTATAAAGAGGGAGCCACACTAAATGGCGATCTTTATAATCAACATAGTCGCCCGATTGTATATACTGTTCGAGCATCCAGGTATTGTGGTAGCTATCTCCCCAATATTCCCGCCCAAAAAATACACCCCAGAGAATGCGTAGCAGAATAGAAATTAAAATAATCCCCCCAATCCATAATGGGTGGTTTTTCTGAAGTAAAGAGTAGTTTTTATCTTTCGTTGTGGCTATCATCGAATGCTAATTTAACCAACAAGATGCAGATAGCCATAGAAATCCGGCAATCCATAGAAAAATACTTATTACCCAAGCTTAAGTTTGGGATGAGCTCTATCGTTGCCACGGCTATCGATTATTTAGTCTTCTTTTTACTGTTTCCATCAGGGATGTTAGTTGCTTGGATTCAAGCTGTTGCTCAAGCTTCAGGAATGTTAACGAACTTCGTTCTACAACGATTTTTCATCTTTGAAAAGAAACGTAGCCTTTCGAAATCTTTTGTTTGGTCCATTTCATTTTCCCTAATTGCCATCGCCTTATCCGCTTTATTGGTGCATGGTTTATATCAACTCGCTTTCTTCCAAGAACACCCTATAGTGATGAAAGTTGGAGTTACCATCCTATTCTTCTTCTTTAACTTCTATACGAAACAATTCGCTTTCGAAAAGAAGATCAGCTGGTAGTTAAAACCCGATTACTATATCGGCCCAAATTATACTCTGATCACCTCTTTGATTTCCTTCTATCATGAGGCGTTGATCGGCATGCACTTTAAGAACGTATCCTCTTTTAAATTCCCATTGCGCTTCTAACAGTAAGCGGTGCCAAGTGTGCAAATCACCATCTAAAAATAAATTCGTTCGTGGAATATTTAAATCACGACCATCATTTACAGAGGCACCCGCTAAAAATGTGCGCTCGCCATTAGTATCATAAACATCTAAACCCTGTCGGTTGTAGGAATAGCTCATACTGACGAACGTTCTACCCACTCCCCAAATTTTTAATCCACCTTCTAAACGGTCGCCATTGGGTCCAACCTGACTCCCTAAACCTATACCTTTATCTAAATGTCCGTTTAAGTCATAGGGGTGTGAATATAGAAAGGGATCAATGCGGGTATACTCCGACCATAATTGTGCTCCCCACTTCAATGCATAGCTAGCGCCATATTTTCTACCAAATCTGCTCGTCTTAGGAAATTCTTTCTTAAAAATGATGTCTTTTTTGTTCCCTAAGTCATCTACTAATAACTCTGTGTAGGCTTCAAGTCCAGTGAAGGGTCGAAGTACCATACTGGCTCCCATCCAGCCATTATCTTGATCTTGCAACTCCCATTCTGCAAAGGCATATCTATTTACGGGATTCAGATATGATATCTCAGCACCTCTATTACTGTAGTTGATCATTTCATATACACTCAGGTCAATCCAAGGAAGAGGTTGAATGTTTACTTTGTGATAAGCCAGCCAGCGCTCTGGGGAGTTTTTTGTGAGTATAGTACTATCTGATGGAAGGGGTGTTCGGGTTGATTTCCATGTGGGCTTGCCATGAATCATTTTGTAGTTTATAAAAGGTGTACCAACTTTCAATTGGATCCAATCAATAGGAATAGAAGACCTCGAAAAAACTAAATTCTCACTTTGACCAACTCCTTCTTTGAGATTACCTCTACCAATCGAAGCCTCAAATATATTATGACTAAAGGTCGCATATGCTTCATAATGATAATTTACATAGTACTGTCCATTTAGCGACTTCCAGTTGTAATGATAAAACCCATCATATTCTAAAATCTCCTTAAAGCCGAATGATAGGAACCTTGCTATAGGTTGAGCTCGTATTAATTCAGCATGATACCCAATATTATTTCTATAACTCCCGTAGCTTCTCCAGTGTTGAAGCATTACAGCCGCTGAGCTTAACTCTCTTCCACCATCATTTACATACATTGGTCTTCTACCGTAACCATGATCCAAAACCAAAAACCCACCTTCTGAGGTACTAGAGAAAAGATGTTTTTCCCCATTATTTGAGATCCACCCTTTAAAACGATCCCAACTAATGCGCTCTCCTCGTTCAAAAAGTGAATGGGTGTAATCCTTATTTAAATGAGTGGGATCAAATTCTTCTAAAAAACTTTGTAGCGTTTTCTCCTCTTTGACACTCTTGTTTTCTAAAAGATCTAATTCTTTCAAGTGCTCGAGGATAGTAGCACGATTTAAAGGCAATGACTCATAATCATAATCAGGCAACACCCCTTTTACTCTTTGCAGGTATAACCACTCATATACGGGATGGTAAGACGGCACCAAACTCGATTGTGCTACCCCCTCAATTTGGAGTGAAAAACTAAGTGCAAACAGGATGAATATTAATCTCTTCAAAAAAACCTCTAGCTGTTAGATACTGAAACGATTTGAGTTACAAATTGTACGGCGATTAAAGTAGGTCTATTAGGAACAAAACACACGCTAGAGCATACAAATTGTAAAGAAAAAAACCATGTACGTATTAAACTATCATCAACAGATTGAGCGAATCAGCCGCATGATTCCTCTTCGCAAAAACGAAGAGACGTTTGAAGTCTATTATCACGACCCTCAAACCGGAGAATTATGGAAGAGCTTTTTCCCACATAAAGAGCACTTGGGCAAAGGACCAAAAATACTTCGCCCTGAACCCCTCCCTGAGAACATCGAACTTCAGCTAGAGATATGCATTAATAGCGGAGAAGAGGAAGATGCCAAAGGTTTAGCTATTGAATACTCCCTTCGTCCCGAAAAGTGGGAAGAAATCATCGATACTTTAGAGGCGAACTTTAAAAAGTATATGCGCTCTGGCTTCCTACTCTTCATTAAAACGCTTGGCGTATTAGACCCTAGTGACATTATCGATGAAGAACGCCCAACCGCTTTATACCCATCCATAGGCAAAGATCGGCTACTTAAGCTCAAGAAAAGAGCCCGAAAACTACGCTGGAAGAAGTTTTTTCATTTTAGTTAAACCAAAAAACAGTGGCTTATTGCCTTTAGGAGTGGATTTCCTTAGCTTTACATTTGTTAACATAAATTAATATTAAAAACTTCTAATGTTCTGCCGTTAACAGACATATGTCTGGGAAAAGTAGAATATTACACACATTGTTATTGGCTACTATAATCTGTTTAGCTAATAGTACTCAAAGCGCTGCGCAAGCAACCGCTACCATGCAGGTAAAAGTACGTGTAGTAAGTGGGGCTAGCAGCCATGTTGATTCTTCAATATTAATATCGAACACAAAATCTGGAACACAAAGCGGGAATGTTGAAATTACTTCCGCACCAAATACCGAAATTCATATTATCGCTCCCAAACAAGTACTTGTTACTAACACCTTTGGCGAAGAAATTTTTCTTAGTACACAAATATTGAGCGTCCCTGATCAGGTAAAAGGAACTCACGCTTTTAAACTGAATGGTGAGTGGCCTCCAAGCGTTAAAGCTAGCGGTTTCTATCAAGGAAAAGCTAAAACGCAGATCAACTATTTATAAGAATGTACCTTAAGCCTCCTTCGAATGAAATCAAGGGGGCTTTTTTTTGCCCTCCTCATTGTATATATAGTGTTATTAATTAATTGATTTTATCATGGCTGCACACGCGATCTATAATTGGGATGAATTAGAGAACTTAACGCCGACCTATGCTCTCGTTTCAAATGTTGATTTAGTAATTGTACGAGATGGGGATGGAGCTTCTGTTTTATTTGGAAGATGTCACCACCGCGGTGCACTGCTTGCCGATGGACACATAGACGGCGAGAACCTTATCTGTGGCTTACACGGTTGGGACTATCGATACAAAACCGGCATTAGTGAATACAATAATGAGGAAGAGCTCAAGAGTTTTACTTGTTGGGTTGAAGACGGACAATTATGGGTAGATAAGGATGAAATTGCTGCCTGGGAAAAGGATAATCCGCAGCCTTACGATCGAGATTCCTACCTTGGTACTTACCAAGACATTCATGGTACCGATGATGAACCCTTTGTAAATGAAATAAATAGCCTGGCTGGAAGTGACAGCATCGATGGCTCGCATGGTCCGGTGGAAGCCATGGGTGTAAGCCGACAAGAACTACCTAGCTGGGATGATATTCAAATTCAAACAGCACAACTGAAGCCAAGTCCTCTCTTCGAAGATGAAGAGGTCAACACTACACTCATTATTGGACCGAAAGCTAAAAAACCTCTGCAATTAGACATCCCTATTTTTGTGTCGGACATGAGTTTCGGGGCACTTTCTGAAGAAGCAAAAATTGCGCTCGCTAAAGGGGCAGAAATGGCGGGCACGGGTATTTGTTCAGGGGAAGGCGGCATGTTATCCGACGAACAAGCGGCTAACAGCAAATACTTTTATGAGCTAGCCTCCGCTAAATTTGGCTTCGAAATGGAAAAACTTTCAGGAGTGCAGGCTTTTCATTTTAAAGCAGGTCAGGGTGCCAAAACAGGAGTTGGTGGACATCTCCCCGGAAATAAAGTTAACGGGCGTATCGCTGAAGTTCGTGGCTTAGAAGAGGGCCAAGATGCCATTTCCCCAGCCAAGTTCGATGACTTACATAGCCCCGAAGATTTCAAAGCGATGGCGGATAAAGTACGCGAGTTTACTGGTGGTATTCCCATCGGCTTTAAATTATCTGCCAATCATATTGAGGAAAACATTCAATTTGCCCTTGATGCCAGTGCCGATTACATCATATTAGATGGTCGTGGTGGGGGCACCGGTGCAGCACCTTCCATTTTACGCAATCACATTTCTATACCCACCATCCCTGCTCTGGCCAAAGCGCGTAAATATTTGGATGAACAAGGTATTTCCTCCGATGAGGTAACTTTGATTGTAACAGGAGGACTTAGAACGGCCGCCGATTTCACTAAAGCCCTCTGTTTAGGAGCCGACGGCATTGCTGTTGCCAACTCAGCCATTCAGGCTATGGGTTGTTTAGGGATGCGTGCTTGCCATACCAATAATTGTCCCGTTGGCATTGCTACTCAAAAAGGTGGACTTCGAGCTCGCTTTGAAATCGAAAAATCAGCCGCTTTATTAAATAACTATTTCCGCAATACAACTAAGCTAATGCAAGTATTAGCACGTGCTTGTGGCCATGCTGATTTTAAAGCATTTTCTATGTATGATTTAGTGACTTGGAAAAAAGACATGCATCATCTAACGGGAATTGAATATGCCGGGGTTCGTTGAGGGGCTACGCCTAAAAAATCTCTTATTTAATCTAGAGGGGAAAATATCTAACAAACGGTATGCCATCATTGGTTTTACCCTCATGTTGTGTAAATACATTATAGATGCTCTCATCATTTATTACTACACACTTGAATTCTGGTCGCCCTTAGACTACTTATCTCCATTTGCTGTCATAGGCAAATCTTCAGCTACCCAAGCACCTTCTTTACTGTATTTAGTTATGATGTTTTGGGCACTCCCTTTTATTTGGATGGGACTCAATCTTACCCAAAAAAGACTCGTTGATGCTGGCAAATCACCTTGGTATGCTATCCTCTTCTTTGTTCCCTTTATCAATTACGTATTGATGCTTACGCTATGCTTCCTTCCATCCGTTAACACACCCGATAGCATCCTCAAAAAGTCTACAACCTTTAACATATCTCTTCGAAGTGGTTTAATTGGCATTATAACTGGCACTGTAATCTTTATATGCTCAATGTGGGCTAGCGTTTATCTATACAATAGTTATGGCTCTGCATTATTTATAGTGACGCCTGTATTAGTTGGATTGACTTCTTCCTACACATTGAACTTCAATCGTCCTACTACTAAAACCTCGTCCGTTGTTCATACAATGTTTACTTTACTATTGATTTGCGGAGTATTAGTTCTGTTTGCACTTGAAGGGCTAATTTGTTTAATACTTGCCTATCCAATCGCCATAACACTAGGCGGAATGGGGGCCCTTTTTGGGCATTACCTGTCACGAATTTCGGCTCCTAAAAACACCGCCTATAGCTTTCTAGTTATTCCCTTTGCATTCCTTGTAGCAGTAAACATTGACCATAATGCTCCTGTTGATAAGGTCTCATCCATTTCATCAAGTATTGAAATAAGTGCTTCTAGGGAAATCGTTTGGGAAGAGTTTATCAATTTTAAAGAAATTGAAACTGAACCTGCTTGGTATTTTAAGCTTGGTATTGCATACCCAACAAAAGCACGATTAGTTGGCACTGGCGTAGGAGCAACTCGATATTGTGAATTTTCAACAGGTGCCTTTGTAGAACCTATTACTACATGGGAATACCCTTCATTAATTCAGTTTGATGTTATTTCCCAACCACAGCCATTACAAGAATGGAGCCCTTATGGTGAAATCTATGCACCTCACTTAGACAACTATTTCCGATCGGTTAAAGGTGAATTTAAAATAGAAAAACTAGCTAATGGAAATACTCTAATAACAGGTACAACTTGGTACATCAATGAGATGCAACCAACTATGTACTGGAACTTCTTTGCAGACCAAATCATCTCAAAAATTCATGACCGAGTGCTTAAACAAATTAAAACTCAGGCTGAACTCACTTCCTTTTAACCAAGTGCATATTTAGATACCGTTTGTTATGTTGCCTCACTAACAATTTCTTTATCTATTAACTAATTATGTGAGGCATGAAACTTCTTTCTGTGCTTGGGCTTAGCCTAGCTTTCTCCTTAAACGCGGTTGCACAAGACTACCGCCCTTTAAATCCCCCTGTTTGGCCTGAATCTGACAAAGATACAACCATGTACACCGTTAAAGGTGAACGCCATGGAATCAGCTTCTTCAAACAACACCGCCACCCTGAAGTTATTTATGAAGCGAATGATGAGCTAACTTTCGACGGCTATCATACCGTAGATGCCATGAATACTTGGTACACACGATGGGCTGAACAATACCCTGATATTGTAGATTTATATCAAGTGGCTACAAGTTTTGAAGGACGTCCAATTCTTCAAATGACCATCACCAACAAGAGCACCGGTAAAGATACCGACAAACCTGCGGCTTATTTTGAAGGTGGTCGCCATAGTGGTGAAATTACAAGTAGTGAATCCATCTTATGGCTCACTCATCACATCCTATCGAACTACGGAAAAGATGAGGCCATCACAGAATTAGTGGATACAAAAGCTATTTACTTGCGTCCTCAGAACAACCCTGACGGTTCCAATCTATACCTTCACACTGCACAGCGAAACCGTAGTTCTGTTCGTCCACACGACAACGACCGAGATGGTTTACTAGATGAAGATCCAGAAGAGGATTTAGATGGTGACGGTATTATTTATCAGATTCGCCGTTTAGCGAAAGAAGATGAAATGGATAAGGCGAATTACATCATCGACCCGAGAGACCCTAAAGGAAGGCTTATGAAGCGTGTTCCAGCAGGAAAAGGGAAGTACTTTGTGTATTCAGAAGGTATCGACAATGATGGCGATGGTCGCTTTAATGAAGACGGCATCGGAGGATTAGATCTTCACCGTAATTATGTTGAAAACTGGAGACCCGATGTTGGTGGCGATTTAACAGGCCGTGGATATACGCAATACGGTGCTGGTGAATTCCCTTTAAGTGAACCTGAGTCACGCTCTGTGGTAATGTGGATGCTTACTCATCCAAATATTTCTGTTGTTAACTCGATGGATACTCGTGTGCCTATGCACTTACGTCCACCTTCTACTTCAAAGAGTGAAGAGCGTATGTACCCAGAAGATTTAGCGCTCTATGAAAAGTATGATGAAATGGGGCTTGAAATCACCAACTACCCTTGGGCAGGTGATGTGTACGAAACCTATATGACGCGCTACCCTATCAACACCTTTACAGGCGACCCCTCTAAACCATCTCCACTCTTTGGTCATGGGCCCGATTTCGGCTATTTCTACTTTGGCTCAATTTGGTATGGCGATGAGCTATGGAATAATGGTGCCATGGAAGATTACAACAATGATGGCATTTACGATGACTTTGATGGCATCACTTGGGATGATCGTGAGAATGGTGGCCGTGGATTCCGTGAGTGGGAAAAATTCGATCACCCAACTCTTGGTGAAGTTGAAATAGGAGGTTTCCATCCTAAATTCTTCAGCCAAAACGGTCCTGCTTGGCAGCTTGAAGGCTGGGCGAAGAAGCAAGCCCTCTTTAATCTAGCGATGGCTATGGAGCTCCCTCAAATCACTTTAGATGATGTATCTGTAAAAAAGAAAAAGAACAACATCTATGAAGTTGAAGTGGAGTGGACTAACACGGGTAAACTACCGGTGGCATTAAAGCAGGCTCAGCTGGTTAAGATTGTACGCCAGGATCGAGTTCAGCTCCAATTTGATGGTGATTTAACCAAAGGTAATGAAGATGCTAAAGTTAAGATCATCACTCCTTCACTGTACGATAAAACCATTTATGCCGGTTACACGGATGCAGGCGAAACTAAAAAAGCCAAGTTTGAAGTTGAGCTGAATGGTGTAGACGGAGCGAAGGCGAAGTTGAAAATTTTATCTACCCGTGGTGGATATATTGAGAAAGAAATCGTGTTAGGTAAGGTAGAAGATTAACCAAACCAACTACGAATGTCTTTAACGCACTTAAAACCGATGGATATGCAGGCTCTGAATAAAGCACAACAGAGCCTGCACCAGGCGGTTCAATTTATCGCTATAGCTGGCGCTCATCTTAGTCCTCCTAAAAACGATGACAGCCATACCAATATGGCCTGGGATACTGACTCGGAAAGCTTCGTTGGGAACTTGATTAACAACAGAGCTGCGGTTGCACTTCACGTACCATCCTTTTCATTGAAAATTTTTGGGCCCTCTAATCTGGAGCTAGCCTCCTTAGAGCTTCATGGCAAAAAACGTGAGGAATGCCTCCATTGGTTATCCATGGCTTTACAGCTTAAACAAATTGATACCGAACAGTTAAGCTTGGATATGCATTATGAGATCCCTGATCACCCTGTGATGCTTGGTGCAGCCTTTGAGAAAGCCGATGATGAGCTCTTATCACAGCTTTCCATACATCGAAGTATAGCAGATCGATTTGCGAAACAACTTTTGCATCAGCACGAGCACGCTTCCGAAGCAAGGACTTGGCCTCATCATTTTGATCATGGTACCTATATACCCTTTAAATTTGAAGAGGAGGATGCCGTTCAATCCATTAGTTTTGGTTATGCTATAGCCGATTCCTTAATCGATGAACCTTATTTCTATAGCACCCAATGGGTAAAAGATGGGGAACTTGATTATGATGCAGCACCTAAGCTAAAAGCTGGTAAGTGGTATCCTAAAGGGCTAAAAGGAGCCGCCTTAGCTATATCAGAAGTTTTCCATTCAACAGATGCAGAAAAAACTATCCAAGCATTTTTGGACACTACTACGGAATGGGGATTAAACTCTTAACCACCTCGCATTGTTAAATTTATGTTTCAGAAATTAGTCGCCACCGCACTCATAGTGTTTGCATGTTCATTTAATGCATATAGCCAAGAGTCGGCATTTACCGGTAAAATCATTTATGAATATCAGTTTCTAGATCCATCAACTGGGCGTGACATTACCGCTATGTTAAAGGAGTATTTTGGGGAAGAGCAGCATTACTTCATCAACACTGAGAATTATAAATCGTTGGATGAAGAAGGGGGGTTAAAACAACTCTACAACAGTGATACCAACCAGTATTATGCCTTGAATCCAACTACGGGAGCTATTGAACCTACCGATGCAGGTGTAAGCACGAGTACAATGGTTGAAATTATTCATCATGATGAAACCATTACGATATTAGGAAGAGAGTGTAAGAAAGTAACGGTGGCCACTGAAGACGACAAAACGGTGTATTACTACGACCCAAATCTTAGGGTAGATCCAAAACCGTTTTCTAAACATAAGTTTGGAAACTGGGATGCCTACTTAAACGCTACCAATGGAGCCATAGCTTTGCGTTATGATATAGTTGCTCCGCAATTCATAATGATTGTGAAAGCTACGAGCATTGAAGAAATGACCTTAGAGAATGCCGAATTTGATGTTTCTGACTTTCAGTAGTCAAAATTCATAGGCATAAAAAAAGCCCGTTTCCATTCAATGAAAACGGGCAAAATCGTTTATACAGTCTCATTCAAGAATGTATACGTTTTCAGCGCTAAGGCCTTTATCGGTTTCTGCAATAGAAAATTCTACTTCTTCACCATCTTTGATACCTTCATTAAAATCAAGGTTCTCAATGTTGTTGCGGTGTAAGAAAACATCTTTTCCACCATTGTCAGGCTTGATGAATCCGAATCCTTTTTCTACATCAAACCATTTTACTTTACCGTATTCCATTATATATACTAAATATTGTGTTGCTTCACAGGTACAGCTACGACCACAAAAAATGCTGTGGACTATTTCAAAATCGGCTGTGAATTAAAAATTGTGTTTTACAAACTAGAGAAGGGAAACTGATACTGTACTTGAAATGATACCGATGCCAAAACTTTAACTTGCAGGCTTAAAGGTCTCCATTATCTCGACCAATACCAAAAACTATCGTTTATATAACCATATTCTAATTTATGGGTCTAGCTTATGCCCACAGTACTTACAATGTACGGCATCCTTATCGTGGCCTTCCCTACTACAATACCTACACACCTCTGTGGTATACTTATTTGCAGCCTTGCCTAGTTCAACGGTAACTATGCCCGTAGGAACGGCAATTATCCCATAACCGAATATCATAATGACGGCTGAGAGCATCTGTCCGAAATTGGTTTGCGGCGAAATATCCCCATATCCTACAGTAGTGAGCGTAACTATCGCCCAATAAATACTTTTCGGAATACTAGTAAATCCATTTTTTCCGCCTTCAACCACATACATAAGCGAGCCCATAATCACCGTCATAGTGACCACGGTAAAAATAAAAACTGTGATTTTGCGCCGAGAGGAAGCTAAAGCTGAGCGCAATTGATCCACTTCAATAAGATACTGGGTAAACTTCAACACTCTGAAAATTCGAAGTACACGAAGAATTCGAATTACTAGGAAATATTGGCTACCTGGCAATAGAATACTGATGTAAGTAGGCAGAATTGAGAACAAATCTACCATCCCATAAAAACTAAATATGTACCCCTTTGCACGTTGCACAGAGATTATCCTGAGCACATATTCGATGGTGAATAGAATAGTGAAGAACCATTCCAGTACATAAAACCACTCTCCGAAAGCTTCCCGATAGCTAGCCACACTATCCAGCATTACCACTAGAACACTAGCTACAATACTGATCATCAAAAATACATCGAAGAATTTACCTGTTGGGGTATCTGCTTCGAAAATAATCTCGTGAATTCTATTCCTGAGCGATCTGTAGTTTTTGTCCGTCATAAGCTCCAAAGGTAGAAGATTTCCTCTAAAACTAAAGCATCCTCGCTAAAGTTCTTCCATGTTATATCCTATAACTCTTTTTTATAGTTCAATTCTTGTGAATTCCTCGTAATAGTGCGTACTTCTTCCTACTCAAATCTATTAGGAAATAATGACCATGAAACACACTTTTTATACCCTCTTTTTGTTGGCTATGGCCGGGATTGTAGCCTGCTCTGTTAACCAAAACAGCGACGATGAAATTTCGATTGGAGCTGTTCAAGAAGCTGCCTCCATCATCGGTTTAGATTTTACGGAAGCCGAAATTGATACCATGCTTGATGCTTTAGCCACCAACCGCAATCGGATTCAGCAAATTCGTGAGATGGACTTAGACTACTCGGTGCCTCCATCCCTAGTTTTCAATCCTGTTCCAGTTGGTAAAACATTCGAGACTCAACAAAAGCGCATCAATTGGGATATTCCATCTAATGTGCAACTCCCTGCCAATAAAGACGATTTGGCTTTTTATACGGTTGCTGAGCTTTCAACGCTTATCAAATCAAAAAAAATTAGTTCGGTTGAGCTTACGGAATTTTTCATCGCTCGCATCGAAAAGTATAACAACCAACTGGAAGCAATTGTTACTGTTACTAAAGAGCGTGCCTTAGAACAAGCGCGGCAAATGGATCAAGAGCTAGCCAATGGCAAGTACCGTGGACCGCTTCATGGAATTCCATACGGTCTCAAAGATTTATTTTCGGTAGAGGATTATAAAACCACTTGGGGTGCTACTCCTTATAAAGATCAAATGATTGATGAAACGGCCTCTGTAGTAAGCAAGCTAGATGAAGCCGGTGCGGTTTTGATCGCTAAAACTACACTAGGAGCGCTAGCTCGTGGAGATGTTTGGTTTGGTGGAAAGACAAAAAAACCTTGGGATTTAGAGCAAGGCTCAAGTGGCTCTTCTGCGGGTTCTGCTTCTGGCACAAGTGCTGGATTATTTCCTTTTGCTATAGGAACCGAAACTTTAGGCTCTATTATTTCCCCATCTACCCGAAATGGAGTAAGTGGGCTGCGTCCAACTTATGGTCGAGTTAGTAGAACAGGTGCTATGGCATTAAGCTGGACGATGGATAAGGTGGGGCCTATTGCTCGAAGCGTGGAAGACCTAGCCCTCGTTTTTGATGCAATTTATGGCCCTGATGGAATCGATCAAACGCTTATTGACTTGCCGTTCAACTATGAAAGCAGAGCACAGATTAAAGGGATGAAAATTGGTTACCTCAAAGAATCCTTTGAACGAGATTACAGCAACAAAGAACGCGACCAAGCGGTACTTGAAACCCTAAAAGAACTAGGCGCTGAGTTGGTACCGATCGAACTTCCTGATGTAAATGGATATGCCTTACGTGGTATTTTATATGCCGAGGCAGCCGCTTCTTTCAATGACCTTACACTCTCGAACCGAGATGATTTATTGAAAGGGCAGTCCAAAGGGTCATGGCCAAATACCTTCCGTTCAGCACGATTCATTCCTGCTGTGGAATATATAAACGCTACACGTGCCCGTTATCTTCTGATTCAAGAAATGAACAAAGTAGTTTCAGAGGTAGATGTTTACGTTACTCCAACTTTTGGCAATTCAAACTTAGTAATTACCAATTTAACAGGACATCCAGCGGTAGTAGTGCCTAATGGTTTTACGGATAATAATCGCCCTACTAGTATCACATTTACTGGCGATTTATATGATGAAGCCACTGTGCTAAAAGTAGCTAAAGCCTATCAGCAAGCCACAGATCATCATTTGAAACATCCACCATTATTCTCAAATCAATAAGTTTTAGAAGGCTCTCACTCAGAGCCTTTTTTTATTTCCCCCCATCCCATTCTTTACTGTGAAATAAGTTTAGAATTATTCATTTTACATCGCATTGTAAACCAAAAAGCATGATATGTTAAAGGGACTCCGAACGGTAATCTATCCAGCCCCAAATTTGAAAGAAGCCAAAGCTTGGTACACCGAAGTGCTAGGTGAAAAGCCCTATTTCGACGAACCGTTTTATGTAGGCTTCGACGTGGGGGGTTATGAACTGGGATTACAGCCAGACCGAAACCCGGGCACTCAAGGCTCCATTGTTTATTGGGGCGTTCAAAACATTCAGGAATCATGGGATAAGCTTATTGAAATGGGAGCCACCCAAGATGAAGAAATCATGCATGTAGGTGGCAATGTATATGTAGCCACAGTATTAGATCCCTTTGGTAATTTATTGGGCATAATTCAGAACCCTAACTTTGAGGTAAAGGAAAAACTAAACCTGAAGAAAGCACCATGAAAGCAGCCTTAGCTAAAAAGCTTTTCATAAAAGAAGATCATACCGTACTCCTCATTAATCTTCCCGATGCTTTAACGAGCGAGTTTTCACATCCATTAGCATCTCAGGTTAAAAAAGCCCCCTCATATGATGCTGTATTTCTTTTTGTAACTACTCAAGATGAAATAGAATCCTCCCTCCTCAAAAGCTTTAATGCTCGAAAAGATGACGGGAAATTTTGGTTGGCTTACCCTAAGAAAAGTGGCAAGGTTGATACTTCACTGAACCGAGATGTTATATGGGAGATGTTAACCTCCCTCTCTTTGCAGCCTAATAGAATGATCTCCATCAATGAAGATTGGTCTGCAATCGGGATTATTCATAGTTCAGAACAAAAAAAGCCCTCCACTTTTGGGCAAGACCCTCCCGGTGTAGATAGAGCCACCAAAACCGTTATTCCTCCAGAGGATCTTAAGATTCTGTTAGATAAAAACCCCAAGGCGAATAGCTTTTTTGAATCTTTAGCGTTTAGTTATAAACGCGAATATGTTGCCTGGATTCATGGTGCGAAAAAAGAAGAAACTCGCCAGCGTAGGCTTATCAAAACTATTGAACTACTCTTAGATGAGAAAAAGGTGAAAAAATGACGGCGATTCAACCATCAACCTATGAGTTCCTTCGAGAACTAGCTGCAAACAACGATAAAGTTTGGTTTACGGAGCATAAAGCCAAGTATGTTGAAGCTCATGCGAATATGGTTGAGTTCATGTCTGCGCTTATGCAAGAGATGAAGAAGGTGGACAACATTGAAGAGATGTCACCTAAAAAAGCATTATTCCGGATTTACCGAGATGTTCGCTTTTCAAAAGATAAATCGCCCTATAAAACTCACTTTAGTGGCCGTATGCAGCGAGCCACCAAATGGCTGCGAGGGGGATACTATGTTCATATCGAGCCCGGGCATTCGTTTATAGCAGGTGGTTTTTTCAGCCCAAATTCTTCCGATTTAGCTCTTATTCGTGAAGCCATCGCCGAGAACGCAACTCCACTAAGAAGCATCCTCACGGAAGAGGAGTTCAAAAATATCTGGGGTACTTTTAATGGCGAAGCGGTAAAAACAGCACCTCGTGGCTACGACGTCAATCACCCCAACATCGACCTCATTCGCTTCAAACAATATCACCTATCTCACTCCTTTACAGATGAAGAAGTACTCCATCCAGACTTCATTTATTCCATCGTGCAGTGTTTTCTTCACATTCGTCCCTTCTTCAATTATATGAGTGAAATCCTCACTCAAGAAGCTTCCTAAGCTACTTTTAAACTATTCCATGGTGTGTAACTCGTTGCCCTGTAACTCTATTTATTAGAGAAAGGAACCAATTCATTGAGTAATGCCTTAAAGAGCATACACACTAACTAATAGATTTTATTATGAAAAAGACCATAGGAAGTATTTTAGCCGCAGGTGGATTAATTGGCGTGATATTTTACAGTTACCAATATTTCCAGAATTCTGATTCTTTTGAAGTATTGGGCGCCGATGTTGCAGTGAGCACAGGTGACTATGTGCCTATTTTAATTTCCGGTATTGTGATGCTGGGTGGCTTAGCGCTTTCGCGTATGAAGTAAGAGATTAAATTAATAACTAAAAACGGAGAGACCCATGTTAAGATGGAGTATTACATTCTTTCTTGTTGCTCTTGTAGCAGCAGTATTTGGATTCGGTGGATTAGCCGGAGCCGCAGCAGGAATAGCTGAAATTTTATTTTATGTATTTTTGGTTTTATTTATCATTTCATTAGTCTTCGGACGAAGAAAGAAACCAATCTGATCATACATGGGGTATCAAGAAACCCTCGAACAAACTATAGGTGTACCATTCACCAAAGGAAACTCCGTCACCGTTCTTAAGAATGGTGACGAGATTTTTCCTGCTATGCTTGAAGCTATTGATCAAGCGCAACACTCCATTTCATTTCTCACCTTTGTTTATTGGCAAGGAGATGTTGCTAACAAATTCGCCAATCTATTTTGTAAAAAAGCTAAAGAAGGCCTCGATGTAAAGGTTTTACTCGATTCTTATGGAGCCTTCCCTATGAAAGATGAACTTGTAGAGAATATGAAAAACTCTGGAGTTCAAGTTGTTTGGTTCCGTCCCCTAGCCCGATGGAAAATTTGGAAAACGGATAACCGCACACATCGCAAGATTTTACTATGTGATAACAAAATTGCCTTTACCGGCGGTGTAGGCATTGCTGAAGAATGGGAAGGTAATGCTCGAAATGCTAATGAGTGGCGCGACACCCATTTCAAAATAACAGGACCGGCCTTAGCGGGTATCAAAGCTGCATTCACAGAAAACTGGATTGAAGCGGGCAACGACTTAGAACTTACCGATACCATCGATGATGAACAGAAGTTCGTAGATGGCGATGTAGCCATCCAAACCATTCGTACATCGGCTTCGGTTCGCTGGAGTGATATTGTACTCCTATATCAAACTTTAGTGCACATTGCTAAAGAACGCATTTATATATGCACGGCCTACTTCAACCCTGATGCCAAACTCGTTGAGCTACTTTGTGAACGAGCGCGCGAAGGCGTAGATGTTAAGATTGTTATTCCAGGAAGGCATACCGACCAAACTTCAACCACCATCATTGCCGGCGATAGCTTTGAACTTCTTCTAGAGGCTGGAGTTCAAATCCACTACTATCAAAAAACCATGATGCATGCCAAAATCATCCTTGTTGATGATGAGCTTGCTTGTGTAGGCTCGGCTAACTTCAATCATCGCTCCATGCTTAAAGATGATGAAGTAAACCTTGTTATGATCAATCGTGAATTGGCCTCTACATTACACGACCACTTCGAAGAAGACCTAACGCATTGCGACTTAGTTACCAATACAAGGTGGAAACAACGAGGTATACTGAAACGGGCACTCGAATTAGCACTTAGGCCTTTTAGGCAGCAACTCTAAAGTTGAATTTCAGGCTGTTTGAGTCCTGCTAATTCCTCACTCATATCCCAAAGTTGACGCGCCGCTTCTAAATCTCTGGCTTGTTTTCTAGGTGCAACAGCACGCTTATTTTTAAAGTACGCGCCATTTACTCCTTCCACATCATCGGATGTTGCTAAATACAAAGGCGTTTCGGCTCCCTTTTCATTGGGAATCATAAACAGTGAACCAATACCGTAAGCTAAACGGATTAAAAAGTTACTGTTCTTGCCAAAATTTGAAGCCACAACTCCAGGGTGCACACAGTTTGCCGTTACCTCGGTGTCTTTAATTCGTTCGGCTAGTTCTTTGGTGAATAAAATGTTGAAGAGCTTCGAATTGCCATAAGCTTTCATCACTTTAAACCCTTCTTTCAATTGAAGATTATCGGGATCAAATTCGCCATAACGGTGAGCTTCTGAAGCTACATTTATAATTCGGCCTTTCTCAGATTCTAAAACTTGATCTAACAAAAGATTCGTAAACAGGAAGTAACCAATGTGATTTACAGCGAAGGTTTCTTCTAACCCATCCACTGTTTCATTGCGCTCTGAAGCAATAAAACCATGATTATTGATCAACACATCAATGCATTTATATTGATTCTGAATCTCTTCCGCAGCTTTTCGGATTTCAGCTTGAATGGAGAAATCACATAGAACGATATCAATTCCACGCTCTCCTGTTTCTTGCATTAACTGGGTTTTGGCTTGCTCTGCTTTGTCTTCGTTTCTGCAAACCATCACCAAATAAGCCCCTTTTTTAAGTAAGCCTTTCGAGATTTCATAACCGATGCCAGAGTTTGCGCCAGTTACCACACAAAGTTTATTTTTCATGTCCATATTGATGAAATAGTCTTTAAGCTTTTTTTATTAACGAGAATATAAATCAAAGGTTCAGAATTCCTTATTTTTTCCAAAAAATAGTACTTAGATGATTCAAGAATATCTCAATTCCGTTGACAATTTTATTGTAGTTGGTGATCGCGTGCTCATCAAGCCACGTGATATGGAAACTCATACTCGAAGTGGTTTAGTGCTTCCTGCTTCGGTTAAAGAAAAGGAAGAAATTCAGAGTGGGTACATCATTAAAACGGGCCCAGGCTATCCCATCCCTAATAATGACATCGAGGAAACATGGAAAGGGAATGAAGACACCAAGTACATTGGCATGCAAGCTAGCGCTGGCGACTTAGCCATTTTTCTAAAAAGTAGAGCCCATGAAATTGAGTTCGAAAATGAGAAGTACCTCATTGTACCCCACTCGGCTATCCTGTTACTTATCAGAGATGAACAATAGAGACACTGATAGAGTATTCTTATTCATTTCATAACCGAAAACTTTGTGTGTGAGGCTAATTTGAAGTTGGAATAGCTGTATCTTTGGGCTAATAATTAAGAAAGAGAATATGGCCCCTCCCAACGACAAAATTACAGAACAACTTATAGAAGAAGGTATTGATCCCTCTATTCGTGAACACACTCTGCTAGAAGATTTACTAGCCATTTCGGTTGCGTCTATTTTGATGTCCTTTGGTATTGCACTGTTTTCTCACCAAAGCTTCTTAATTGGTGGAACCGCGGGACTAGCCTTCTTAGGGCAATATGCATCTGAATACAGCTTTGGGCAGATTTTCTTTGTTATCAATATCCCATTTTATGCACTTGCTCTCTGGAAGCTGGGATGGATATTCACTCTTAAAACATTCATCTCTGTATTCTTAGTATCACTTTGTACGGAATACTTACCCGTGCTATTTGAGTTCGGTGAAGTGAATCCAATTTATGCCGCTGCACTTGGGGGCTTTATGATTGGCTCGGGATTGTTGATGTTGTTTAGGCACAAAGCCAGTTTGGGTGGATTAAATATCGTTTCTATTTATTTACAGAAATTTCACCAAGTAAATGCCGGACGTTTTCAGATGCTGGTGGATGCGATTATTATCGTAAGTGCATTTTTTGTGGTAGATCTAATGGCTATTGTTTATTCTGTAGTAGCCTCTGTGTTCTTGAACCTAATATTAGCGGTTAATCATAGACCAGGGCGTTATTTGGTACTCGACTAACAAACCTTGCTATTATGAATAGAAAAGAATTCCTACTCCAAACCTCAGCTTTAGGGATAGGAACTATGCTTCCTATTCATCGTTTAGCTCACTTCTTCCAAACCCCTTTTACTACCATTCGAAGAAACGTTGGTACTTTTACCAGTCGTGGTGGAACCATTGGTTGGTTAGCTTCGGCAGATGCCTTAGTGGCCGTAGATGCTCAGTATCCACAATCAGCACAAGTATTTATTGAAGGTGTTCAAGAGAAAACCAGCCATGTAATGGATATGCTTATAAACACTCATCATCATGGGGATCATACAGCTGGAAACTTAGCTTTTAAAGATGTAGCCCAGAAGATTGTGGCTCATAAAAATGTGCCCGGTTTACAAAAAGCATCTGCTGCCCGAAGGGGACAAACGTCTTTAGATAACCAAGTATATGCCAACGAAACCTATACCACCTCTTGGAAAGAAACTGTTGGGGATGAAGTGGTTAACTTAAGTCATTTAGGTCCTGCGCACACAGGTGGGGATACCGTTGTTTATTTCGAGAAAGCCAATGTAGCACATATGGGCGACCTCATGTTCAATAGAGCTTACCCTTTTATCGACCGAGATGGTGGTGCTAATATTCACAACTGGATTACCGTTTTAAGAGAAACCATTTCGAGTTTAGAGTCTGATACCGTTTATATATTTGGGCATGGTAATCAAGAGTATGGCATCACGGGCTCCAAAGAAGATGTTCAACTTAAAAGCGATTTTCTAGAAGCACTGCTTGAGTATACTCAGAAGGGTATAGCGGAGGGTAAGAGCAAAGAAGAACTCTCGACTTTAGCCGTTCTTCCGGGCTTTGAAAGCTTTAACGCGCCGGGATGGTCACTACCTCTGAGTAGAAATATTGCGGCCGCTTACGACGAACTTATGGAGATGGAATAAATAGTTTATTGATCGATGAAGCCTACTTCTAAATCTATTTCAAAGCAGGAAGAAAAGAATTCCAGCTATTCAGCTAATCCTGAGGCTAAGGAAACGGAACGTTGTTTATACTGTGGCTCAACCAAAGGATTAGTTTGGGTACATGGGCATGGCCAATGTGCAAACTGTGGAATCAATGTAGAGGAGTGCTGTAGAGGCGAGCACTGTTCTTTTAATCCAGCTCAATAGTCGAATTGCCAGCGTACATCCACACCCGTTCGGTTTGAATCTTCCCCTTGGGTAATAATTAAATCCCAATACTTGGATAAGATATACTCGAGGATGAAGAGCGTTTTCGGATCACCAACGCCCACTTCATTTACAATTGCGAAGAAGGTTCGTTCATTTAGATACCAACCCGTTTTGATAGAGGTACCGCTTTCATTCCCCACTCTGGTGTTATTGATCTGAACTACATCAATGCCTAATTCTCTGGTAGCGAGGGCTTCCACTTCATCCAGTAGTACATTCACCAATAAGTCGGAGGGGCTAGCTCCACCTGTTCCACCTAAGGCTTGTTGCCATCCATCGAGCGTGTAAAATGGGCGACCAAACAGGGTATATGCAATGATATCCTGCTGTTCCATAGGTGGATTACTATCAAACCTAAACTCTGGCGACTGAGCAGTTCCTTCAATGATATAAAATAACTCCACGATACCTTCATCCTGTTCTATAGTTGGGGGCTTGTAAGAGCTCTTCACAAATAGCTCTGGATTATCAGAAGGACCTGAGAAAGTAATTACGGCTTCTTCAAGAACGAAGGTTTTGCCCAGTGGCTTCACATATCCACTTACTCCGTTAATTTGCCCAAACAGCTGAAGGTCTTCGGTCGAATTTTTCTGCGCATCCACTTCACCTTGCAATTCCACTTCGATATCAGTGTACTTGCGGCTTCGAACAAAGAAATTCCGTTCTATTTTAAACACCATATCTATAGCTAGTGAGTCATAAATACTCATCGTATTAACTTCTTCCCCTTCTAGCTTCACTGTCTCAACCGACTTCTCTCCAAATTCTTGCAATACCACAAAGCCGTTTTTAACCGATATGTTTCCTGTGGCAGACGGTGAGGAAAGTGGCCCTTTTAAATTGGCGTCCATATCGATAACCGCATTATAGTTGTCGCTATTTGCGGCTTTAAACTGTCGCGCTTTTGCTGTCAGATCCAACTCTGTGGGTACTAACCCTGTTAATCCTATTTGTCCATTTATCTTTAAATCTCCTTTTCCAGAATTAATATCCAAGGATTCAACAATCAGGCCTTCATTATTGAACACTAACTTCGATTTAATTTTATCGAGTTTAATACCGGCTTGAGGAAGCTGCATCTCTGATTTACTCAACTCAAAGCTACCGTTCGCATTTAAGTTATCCTCCGTTCCTGTAATGGTAACTTCTCCGTTTAGTGTCCCCTTTAGGTCTTCTATATATCTATCGTCGATGAAATCATTAAATACGGAGAGGTTAAAATTACTCGTGGTCACCTTCGCCGATAACGGTGCATTTTTATCCACTAGTTTTACTTCTAGGGTCTGGAAGTCGTATGCGAAAGGGATATCCACTTCGATGTCTGCTGCTTTCTGCTTTGCGGCTAAAATCTCTGCATCTATAAATAGATTCTCTTCATTGTGGTTATACCCGAAATCAGCAAATACCGTATCCAGCGGAATGCCCGAAAGCACTGGATCTTGGATATCAAGACTACCTTCAATATTCGGAGCCCCAGCCGTACCCGATAATGATCCATTAAACGTTAAAATACCCTCTGTTTCATTGATATTCATTCGCTCTAATAGTCCCTTAAACTTTGTGAGTGAAGTAGGTTCAACTTTCAGGTAACCACTTACATCTTGGTCAAAAAAAGCATCTGAAAAGTCTTCAGGATTACCCAACTCGAAAGGAACATTCAAGCTTCCAGCAACTGCTGTATCATCGTTCCACGTTAATGCTAAGTTAGAACGCAGTCGTTTATTTTGGGCTTCAAATTGAAGGGTAAATTCATCGGCATCCACCCCAGAATATTGAATGTCTTTTAAGCGAAGTTCACCATTACCCGAAAAGTCATCGGCCGTTTTATTCAAGCTCAGATTCCCAAATAACACACCATCAAGATATCGTTGCCCAAAGATGATTTCTTGTAATATCCCAAAGTCGAAACTATCTCCGTTTAACCACACTTTTTGATTGAGGGAATCAGCATATGGTACGCTTAATCCTAAATATGCTCCTTGTTCGGAGGTCAACATTAACGTGTCGGTTGAAACACTTAAAT
The DNA here is from genome assembly GCF_000375465.1 of Balneola vulgaris DSM 17893. Taxonomy (NCBI): domain Bacteria; kingdom Pseudomonadati; phylum Balneolota; class Balneolia; order Balneolales; family Balneolaceae; genus Balneola; species Balneola vulgaris. The sequence continues at coordinate 26,994 of NZ_AQXH01000008.1, read as the reverse complement.
CTCTTACATCAACATGAAATGGTTGCTCTAAGTTGAGGGAGCGCTGTTTAGTATTTATATCAAATTGTTCGATGATTAAGCCAATGTGCTTTTGGGCTAACTGAAGCTCGTATTTCCCACTCTGTACGATTTCGCCATCTCCATCACCGATGATATTCAAGCCATACTCCCCAGAAAGTGAGTCTTCGGTTCCAACAGCGTTGGCGTTAAAGGAGATATCTTCTAGGCTTACATCATAAATCAGTGGATTGCTAATGTGTAAATCGAAGTCGGCTTCATAGCGCTCTTTCACTACACCATTGGCTTGCCCTTCAATTTGCTTGGCCACAAAGAGATCATCGATAGCGATATTGTTAAGGTCGAACGATGCTTTACAGGTTAAATCCCCATCACCATTTTGATTTACCACCGCCTGCAGATTGCCTTGCGCTTGTAGCTTTTCTAAGCCTACAAAACTTGCAATGGGTTGCGGGTTTTTAATTTCTAAGTCTAAATCTAGTTTGTTTTCAACATCGTTGGGGTCGTCTAGATTTTTTCGTCCCTTAAAGGTTCCATCAGCGATTGCACTTTCAAGCTTTCCTTCATTTATCAACAACAAGCCATTTTCTAGATCGATATCGGCCACTACTTGATCTACCCGTGCATTATTCACAAAAGAAGAGTCAATTTCAGCTCTGGCGCTTAGTCTCATTTGGGCTAGCGAGCTCCCTTTACCTTCGCCCTCAACCTTCCCGTTAATCCATGTTGGAATTTCTTCAAAGCCGTTTAAACTGGAGATATTGAATGATTGAGCCTCTGCATAGAATTCGAATGACGGCATCTCTGAGGTATATTCAGTGAGCTGCCCATTTGCCTTTAGGTAAGAATCGTCGATGGCAATTTGAAGCTGAGCATCTACTCGAGTTGAGTTCAAGGACCCTTCCACAAATAACACATCAACCTTTTGATTGTTTATCTCAAAACTTGAAAGTGCCTCTGGCGATTTTGACTTAACAATCTCATCGGCATTTCTTAAATCCTTTAGGGAGGCAACATTAGCCAGAATGAAATCCCAGTTACTATTCGAAGGCTTAAATCCAATGCCTTCTGCTTTACCCACTAAGCTTATATTACTTGGTGGTTGTGAATCTACCCAGTTTGCTAAGTTTATATTCTTTAGTTGAAATGGCAGTTCCCATCGAGGGCTCTCACTAAACACTTGATCAACGACTGCTGCTGCAATGAGTTCATCTTGATAATAGGAGCGCACATTTACATCGGCTTCAACTTTGCCCTCCTTCAAGCTACCCGAGCTACTTAGGCTTCGAATAGCATATTCTTCATAGTTAATCTCGTTTACATCTAGCTGAAAAGTAGCCGAAGCTTGTTCATAGTTTGTAGGGATATACCCATCTACGGATAGTTTTATATCAGCGATGGAAGCACTCAACTGATTCTGAGAAAATGCATCAGCACTTAATCCTTTCCCTTCAACCAACACTTGATTGAGTACCACGGATTCGCCAACGGCCCCTTTCAATTTAATATTCAACGATTTAACAGAAGGACTGCTCATTTGAAGATCCACCGTCAATGCATCCATAGCGCCACGAACACCCAATGTCAATTGCACGTCCTCGGATGGCAGATCATTTTCTAAATAGGCATCAATATCGGCTAAAGAGAGTGGCGAAAATTCTGATGAAACGTCTAAAGAACTATCCACAACATCTACCTGTCCCTTCGCTTTTATCAACGAGCGCCCCGTGTTCACCAATAGATCTTTCAAAGTCACTTCTTGGTTCTCGAACGCCCCACTCAATCCCACATCTATGGCATTGGGTAATCGCCCTTCTTCTAATTTGAAACTTAAGTCGGATAGTGTGCTCTCTATTTCATCGGTGATACTCAAAGAAGCATCCGTATTCAGCTCTCTTATTTTCAGAGAACCATCTGGCAATAGGGAAGGTGCAGTAAGTGAAATTCTGGAAGATCGAACTTGAAGTGCATTCACTTTAAAGTAAAAAGGCTCCTTTGCGGTAGTGTCTTCCTTTACAATTTCCTGGAGATTAAATGACAGCGTACTATCTGTAGAGGATGGCGACGAGGATGTTTCTTTAGCAAAGATGGATGCTCTATCCACATGAACCGTATTGATTTCAAATACTGGAGATAGGATACTGAGCACATCATAACTAACATATAGCGAGTCTATTACTCCAAGGGTATCCGAATCGGTGATACTGATATCAGATAGAATTATTTCATTCCAAAGGTCCCCATCAATACTTCCAATCTTTAGCTCTGCGTGTAAACTCTGATTGGCTATTTCTACCACTTTATTTTTCACAAAATTTCGAACGGGATCGGTGGTGAGTGAAAATCGTGCTATGCCAATTAGAACCAACAGCGTAACCACGATTCCTAAAAACCATCTCAAAACTTTAAGGCCGATATGGGTATTCTTTTCACTCATTAAAATGCCTGCCCTATACTAAGATGAAGTCCCCATCGTGCCCATTTCCCTGCTTCTCGCCCAGGCACAATCCCGAGATCTCGTTCGGTTGGATTTACTTTATAGGCTATATCTACTCGAATTGGACCAATAGGGGAGTCGTACCTCAATCCGCCCCCTACACCATACTGAATAGGCCGTGATCCTATTGAGCTAATGGATCTCCATACTTGCCCACCATCTAGGAATCCGGCTATACTCAATCCTTTTATAAACCGATCTACTTCTTGTCGTAGCTCAACATTGAAACTAGCTGTAGCCCGCCCACCAATAGGGATTATCCGAACTCTCCCTGTTGAATCTTCCACGACTTCTTTGGGGCCTAATTCCTGCCGGTTCCAGCCCCTCACATCACTTGAACCCCCTGCATAGAATCGGATATCGGAAGGCAATGAATCCTGCTTTGAAAAGTAAATAGCTCCACCTTGAATTCGAGCCGCTCCTACGGTTGAGTTCGTTAATTTCTTATACCCTCGCAACTCTAAAGAGGCTTTTTGAAAGGAATAGGATGCTTCATTGAATAATCCAGAAAACTCTACAAAGGGTTGAGCGGTGAACCCATCACCACGCTGAGGATTCCCGTAAGAAGCATACACGTTCACCTTAAACGACGATATGTTATAGTTTAACACACTATCGGGGCTTTGCTCGGGCATCCCAAACTCATCTTTTCGTACATCAAACTCTTGGTTGATGGTATAATCGTATGAAAAGGTCCCCGTCACTTCTTGGCTATAGTTATAACCAAAGCTGTTGCGAATACCGGCCGTTAAAATCGAGTATGCTCGTTCATCTCTACGCTGCGCAAATGGAGCGATGGTAATACTACTTTTGGTGTTGTATACATAAGGGAACAGGTAGTCGGCCCCAAGTCGCTTGTCGTATGCTGAAAACCGTAAACTAGTGGTGAAACGCTCGCCTTTATTTCTCACATTTCGATAGGTCCAACTGGCGCGCGTTCGAAATAGTTTATGAAAGTTATTCCATCCAAGTGGGTCTTCGAGTCGGTCAAAGTTGCCAACCCCAGCTGTAATCTGCACTGATCTCAATGGTCGCTCTTTCACTCTTACTAACACATTCATAGTGCTGTCTTGGGGCTGATCTGGAATTGAAATCAACGCAAAACGAAATAAATGATGGCTAAACAATTCCCGTTGTGCTTGCCTCATTTGATCGTCACTAAACAGCTCATTCTCATTAATGGCCGTCTCTCTTCGAATATATTTAGCGGGCAACGAAGTTTCCCCTTCAACCAGTACTGTGTCGAAGCGAACACGAGGCCCGGGATAAGCGAGCACCGCTACATTTGCCATTTTAGCCGTAGAATCTACTTCCGCTTGAATTTCTGCTGAAGCATAAGCATATCCTAAATTCCGTAGGATTTCAGAAATATTGCTTTGCACATCTTGGGTTAAAACGGGTTGATAGATAGCGCGGCTCCGGAAGGGTAGTTTTTTAATAGCAATTTCATACTCATCATGATTCACAATACGAGTGCTATCCTCAGGGGTGGTATTAAGCAAAATCTCGACGTTGTCGATGCGAATGGGAGCCTTTTCAGCAACGATAAACACGAGCTTCTTTTTCCATTCTTTATTTAGGGTCTCCAATCGATGCGTTACATCAACATCTGGGAATCCTCTTCGTTGGTAAAAGCGCTCCAGCCTGATTTCATCTTTTCGGATTTCAGTTTCAGAAACGTAGTAGCCTTTTTCATTAAAAAATGTCAGTTTCTTCCATATGGACGGAGCTTCATTGGCAATGTATTTTTTTAAGACTATATCTTGGTACTGGTTATTCCCCTCGATTTCTACTTTCCAGATTCGAGCTGGCTTATCATCAGATTGTGCCCATGCCGGTTCCCACAGCCCCACTACAAAAAGTACGGGCAACAGCAATGTTATAAGTATTTTGGATACTTTGATCAATCGACGTTTATTTAGAATGAATGCGTAAATCAGATGAGAAATTAACCTCAAAAAAACCAATCTTATTATCTAACTAGATGAACAAAATTTGTATGCATAAGTTTCTTATTCTCACTTTTCTTTCAATACTTTTGGTTAGCGCCTGTAAATCTACGAAAGAATTCACCGGTTTCTCCTATGATCCCCCAAATGTTACAGATACTACAGATAGAGAAATTAATCCACAAAAAAATAGGGTTATCGGTATTGGTTCTCCAAAAGTATGGATTTCAAACGAATTTGAAGGAGCTCGTGTAAACGATTTCTATCAGTCTCCAGATGGTGCCTTTCAAGTAGACATACTGCCAGAAAACGCTCCTATTAACAACAGCCCTTGGTTTGCTTTTAAAATTTGGTCTGAACAACCACAAACCGTTCAATTGCGTTTGGCCTACCCAACTAGTAGAAACCGATACATTCCTAAAATCACAGATGAAAACGGTACTCCAATGCCTATTGATATGGAAGAAGCTGAGTACGACAGCGCTACCGGTTCCCTTACTTTTGAATTAAACTTGACTGAAGAAGCCACTTTAGTGAGCGCACAAAAAGTGACAGATTCCGATTATTTTGACAACTGGTTTTCACAAATAACTGAAGCTAACGATGTACGCCAACGTGTAATTGGGCAAAGTAAACAAGGCCGAGATCTACATGAATTTACCATCACCAATAGTAGCTTAAATCATCCTAAAGGGGTGCTTATAATTTTAAGTAGGCAGCATCCACCTGAGGTGGCTGGTTATTTAACGGCTGAACATTTTATCAAATACATAGCTACCGATAATTCTGAACTCACACAGCTTTTCAGAGATCATTTTGTGACATTAGCGTACCCATTGATTAACCCAGATGGGGTTATGAATGGCCATTGGCGACACAATGCTGCGGGGGTTGACTTAAACCGAGATTGGGTTAACTTCAATCAACCAGAAACAAAAGCGGTTACGGATGCAATTTTGCACGCCACTCAAGATTCAACCCTGCAGGTGTATTATGGCATCGACTTTCATTCAACCAATGAAAACATTTTCTATCCTATAAATGAAGAAGTTGTCACGCGCCCTGATAATGTAACACAGCGCTGGGCCGTTGAGGTAATAAAAGATAATCCGGACATCCTTTTTGTTTCTGAAGAGTTTGATACAAGCTCACCCATTTCTAAAAATTGGATTTATAGAACTTTTGGGGCTGATGCCGTGACCTTTGAAGTACATGATGAATTAAGCCATGACCAAGTTGAAAGTATGGCTGTTTCAGCAGCAAAAAGTTTGATGCAATTATTGTTAAGAGAGAAAGGGGTCGATATTACAGAAAACTAATTTTCTGGATTCTAGAAATTCTTTAGACTTGGAATATGAACGGTACAAAAATAATTACTGAGGGACTTAATAATTGGAAGCTAAGACTTATTCTTAGCGCTACACTTTGCATCATGGGTTTAGCTGCTCTTGTGAGTATGCTTTTGGGCTTATTCCTTGAACTTAGCACCTACGATAAATCAATCGTGGCTATTGCAATTTGGATGGTGGGCATCCCAGCTTATTTAATCATAAGTGGGCTTTCAAAAATCACCCCAAAAACCATTGTCAACTTCTTGAACGACAAGATTGATGGCATCGATTCAAATCTGGAGATTCTCTTAAAGCCTGCGGATGAGCTTGATGCAGCATCTAGAGCCAAACAAGAAGAGCTAATTCGACTATTTACAGAAAAACCGCTCTACAAATTCCTACCCGATAAACCCGTTAAGCAAGCTTACTTTTTAATGCTTATCTCTATGATAAGTAGCTTCGGCATTTGGTTTATCTCTTAAAACTATTGTAAAAAGATACTTACAATCCCCATAATTGGTTGGTACATGCTTATTTTCAGCTGTGCAAAGGATACTCTCCATAACTCTCATTTTGGTGATGCTGCTTACAGCATTTCATGCAGCTACTCCATTTCTTAGCTATAAAGCGAACTACAGCTTTATCATAAGTGAGTTATGTGAATATAAAGACAGTCCAGACCATAACGATTGTGATGGTTTTTGCTATCTGCGAAAGCAAATTCAACAACATGACGATCATCATGGCAGTGACCATACAGGAAATAGAAGCTCCAATTTTGGTAACTACTCATCTATCTATGCACTGTTAGTGCCACTTAGTATGATGGACTATTCTTCTAGTGAGGAAATATCCTACCAAAAGCCGAAGCAAATTTCTATTCGAAACATTTATCTCGAAGTGCCTTCCCCTCCTCCTCAGCATAGTTAATACACATCTTTTTTTACTTACAAAACTGTATTAACTAATCAATTTTTATACTAATGAAGAATCTATTTATTGGCGTTCTAACGCTATCACTATGCACTACAATCGTAAATGCACAATGGTCGGCGGGTAGACCGGATGGCCATGCACCTATCACTGTGATGGGAGATCATGTACATACCCAAGGTGAAATCATGTTTTCCTATCGCTATATGGTGATGAATATGAAAGGAAACGGAGACGGAACCGATGAACTCAGCAATGATGAAGTATTGCGCCCAAATGGCAAATACATGGTAGCACCTACCGAGATGCCTATGGTTATGCATATGTTTGGCGCAATGTATGCGGTATCCAACGACCTCACACTTATGGGTATGCTTCCTATCATTTCTAATGAAATGGATCATATAACATCGATGGGCGGCGCATTTAGCACTTCCTCAAATGGCATTGGCGATGTGAAAATATCCACCTTATATAATTTCTATGACCGTGGTAATTCCAAAATGCACTGGCAGTTTGGGCTTAGCTTCCCAACAGGTTCACTTGATGAACGCGACGACACCCCCATGCAACAAGATGCCCTACTTCCTTATCCTATGCAGTTAGGTAGTGGGAGTTTTGATTTCTTGCCAGCATTAACCTATCTCACACAAAACCCTAACATGTCATTTGGAGCACAAATTGGCGCTACCATAAGGCTAAAAGACAACCAAGAAGATTACCGCCGCAGTAACGAACTAAAAGCCGTATCTTGGTTAGGCTATAAGTTAAACGATATGTTTAGCCCTCAGTTAAGCTTGCGATACACCAATCGTTCGAACTATTCGGGTAAAGACGATCGTTATGATATGGCATTAGCTAACGACATGGTTCATACTGTAGATCCAAGGTTAAAAGCAGAAAGTCGTCTTGATCTAGGATTGGGTTTAAATATCCAAGGTCCTGAAGGTCCATTGCATGATTTAAGACTAGCTGCTAACTACGATCTTCCATTGTATCAATATGTGGATGGTCCACAGATGCTGATGGATGGGATCTTTACGGTTGGTTTACAGTACACCATTCATTAAGAATATAATTTAGGTTTCAATACCGCTATACAAATGTTCAAAAACACACTCATACTTGCCTTCATACTACTTGGGATTGCTTGTTCAAAAAACGTGAAGGTTATTGACGACCTCAACGACCGCACTTTTGAGCTGGTTAACCAAAACAATGAAACCATTACGTTTCCTGATGAATATGAAGGCAAATATGTGATCATGGGGTTTATCTATACTCATTGCCCAGACGTGTGCCCTCTTATCACACAGAACATGGTAAAAATTCAAAAGCAGTTAGGAGCTCCTGAAGACGTTCAGTTTTTGGGAGTTACTTTCGACCCTAAAAGGGATACTCCCGAAGTTTTAAAAGAGTACAAAAACGCTTTTGATCTTGGGGATAACTTCGACTTCTTAACCGCCGACACTACAACGATGAATACCTTCCTTGATAGTGTTCGTGTTCGAACGCAAGTTTCGCTAACCACAACTAATGGGAAAGGGGAAGAAGTTTACTTCCTAAGCCATTCTGATAAAATTATGGTGATTGATCCTAAAGGAAGAGTAGTGTTAGAATATGGCGGTAGTATGACCCCTATAGATTATATCATCGATGATTATAAATCCATACGATAAATCATGAAGTACTCCTATCTATTCTCCGTTCTGATTCTTGCTAGTATTTTGGGTTGTAGCCAAAATGAAACCAAACATGTCAACATGCAGGATGACATCACCGAAACGACGAATTTTGCGCGTACAGGCACGAAAGAAAGGATGTCGGGTGCTTATCTGAATTACACGAATACATTGAATATTGCCGATACTCTGCTAAATGTATCTTCACCGATAGCCGAATCCATTGAGATACATGAATCTTACTCAACAGAAGACGGTTTATCTGGAATGAGAGCTTTGGATGAAATCTCATTAAAGCCCAATGAAACTCTAGAGATGCAAGCGGGGGGCATTCATATGATGCTTATCAACCTGAAGCAGAATTTAACCACTCACGACAGTGTTCAAATTCAGCTCGAGTTAAAACACGCAGGAACCATCACACGAACTTTACCTGTTCGAAATTAAAGCCCACAAAAAAAATCCCTGCCATTTCACTGGTAGGGATTTCTGGGTTGTTTAAGAATTGAGCCGGGTTAATTGCTCAGTGCTTATAACTACGAAAAAATAAAGTAGATACTTGGGTATGGTGCTATACATTTGTAAAGTATAGTACCCCGAAAAACCTCTCTCTTGACCATGCAAGAACTAATATCACAACTTGAACGCATCCAAGTATCTGTAGCTGTTATCGGCCTCGTCTTGTTATTCTTAATAGAGACTGGCCAACCTTTTTTAAAATTTTTTACAAATGGATTCAAAGAACGTGCTCAACATTCACTGACCAATCTTGCTTTAGGTGCTATCAATGGGATTATAAACGCCGTCTTATTTACCGCCCTTTGGTTGTGGGCTGCTACTTGGGCTGAGCAAAATAACTTTGGGTTATTGCATTACCTATCCACTTTGGATGGGTTTCCTAATTGGGGCAGAATCATCGTTGCCGTGCTAATATTTGACTTCTGGATGTACCTATGGCACCGAATTAATCATGAGGTTCCATTATTCTGGAGGTTTCATCGTGTTCACCATGCCGATGCTAAAATGGATGTAACTACGGCTACTAGATTTCACTTTGGCGAGATCATCCTCTCCTCCATCATTCGAATCCCTATCATCATACTATTAGGGCTTCAACTTTGGGAGTTATTGGTGTATGGTGTGCTCGTTGCTGTGGTAGTCCAATTTCACCACGCCAATATCGCCTTACCTGAATGGCTAGATAAAACATTACGCACATTCATTGTAACCCCACACATTCACAAGGTGCATCATTCAAGATGGCAACCAGAAACCGATTCCAATTATGGAACCATCTTCAGTTTTTGGGATCGACTGATGCGCACATTTCGTTTACACAATCCCCTTCACACTTTAGAATTAGGCTTAGATGAGTTTGATTCGGATGAGGACAAAAAAATAAAGGGCATGTTATCCATGCCCTTTAGAAAAGGAGTAAAGAAATCGAAGTGATTTTTTAAATATCTTAGTAAGAAGAATAAACTTCAGTGCTACCGTCTTTTTTAACTAGGTATACATCATAGGTATCGGCTTCACGGCCTGGCACTTCCATTCCTGGAGAACCAATAGGCATACCCGGTACGGTTAGTCCTAGTGCGTCTGGCTTTTCTTTCAATAGGCGGTTCACATCTTCGATAGGCACGTGTCCTTCAATAAAGTAACCTTCAACCATTGCAGTATGGCACGACTCAAATCTTGCAGGCACGCCTACTTCTTGTTTCTTTGCCATCATGGTTGGAATCGGCTTCTCAATTACTTGGTACTGATCCATGTTCATGCGCGTTGCCCATTTCGTACAACACTCACAGCCAGGATTCTTGTACATCACTACTTCAATTTTATTTTCATCAATCGATGGGGTAGCGTTGCGTTCGTTTCCAGGCCAAAATAAAAATGCCGCTAAACCAAGTGTAATTACAAGGCCACCAATTAAGATCTTTGTATTGCTCATATCAAATTTTTGTTTTTGGGAGATGAACTCTCCTCATTTAACGAATGCTATAAAGTAAGGATAAGATAACATTCATAACACCGAATTATTCTTAACATTCCAGAAGTTGACACGTAGTCAGCTTTAATTTTAATTTTCACCCGCACTTTGTTACTATTGTATAGTATCTAATCAACTTATTATGAATAAGCTACTTATCCTTCCCTCGTTCTGTCTACTGATATTGCTTGGTTTCTCCACTTCATCTGTAGCACAAGTAAGCAAACATAAGTCTACTCTTATCTCTGCTTACGAAAACCAACAAGAAGTCTTTATTACCTTGCTAAACGGAAACACCTATACGGGTTTGGTGGTTTCTATCGATGATGAAATGGCGGGTATCCAAAACAATGATGGGGTTTTCAACCTTCGCTACGACCGCATTGAAAGTATCCGTTTGGTTGATCCTTCCGACAAAAGCTCACGTTGGTACAAAAACCCCGCGAACAACAAATTATTTATTACCCAAAGTGGGAAAATGCTGGAACCGAAAACGGGCTACTACCAAAACACCTACATTTTCATATCCAATTTTTCTTATGGTCTTACCAAGAACTTTAGTGTAAATGCAGGCTTTAGTATGATTCCCGGCTTGGGCGTGGAAAACCAACTGTACTTAATTGGAGCCAAAGTGGGTGGCAAAGCAAGCAAAAACATCTCCTTGTCGGCCAATATCAACTACTATAACATCCTCGATTCCAACCAAGGCATTACTACTTTATTTGGGTCCTCCACATTTACCTTCAACAATCTGGATTTAACTGCAGGTTTAGGCGTGGGCTTTGATGGAAACAACACCTCTGATGCACTAGTGATTCTAGGAGCGCAATGGAGAATCAGCGAACGCTTTGCTTTATTATCAGAAAATATGGTTCTTCCTGATATTGATGCTTCAGAACCATTACTTTCATTTGGAGCTCGGTTTATAGGACGGCGAATTGCTACAGATTTAGGCTTTTTCTCACTCCCTTCTGAAACTGATGCATTAGTACCATTAGTAAGCTTTGCAGTAAAATTATAGGACATGAAAAAAAAAATCTATTCATACGAGAACCAAGAACTTGAAGTAACTTGGGATTTAAAACGATGCATACACGCCAAAGAATGTGTGCATGGACTTCCCGAAGTATTCGATGTCAATCGCAAACCATGGATTGATCCCGATCAAGAATCTGATTCAGAAAAAATTGTAGAAACCATTGAACGCTGCCCAACTGGTGCGCTTCAATACCACTTCAAAAACAAAGAAAATCCCGAGCAACCTCCTTCAAAAAATAAGCTAGTGATTGCCGAAGACGGCCCATTATATGCTTATGGCAACCTGAAGGTGGTAGATAGCGAAGGCAATGAAGTGATGAGAGAAACCCGTTTGGCCTTCTGCCGTTGTGGAGCTTCTTCTAACAAACCCTTATGTGATAACTCGCATATCGAAGCTGGATTTGAGTCGGGCTGTTCATACAACCCTGAACGCCTCGAGCTAGAGCCTCAGGAAGAACAGGGTGGCGAGCTACTCATTAAGCTCATTGATAATGCTCCTTTTGTTGTGGAAGGGAATTACGAATTAGTTGGAGGGGATCAGTGTACTGAAACTCAAAAGCGAATGAGCTTTTGCCGTTGTGGTGCTTCGGCCAATAAACCCTTCTGTGATGGATCTCATAAAAAAATAGGATTTCAAACCACATGAGCCCACAAACTCTCATAATCACCGCTTCTATTTTAGGAGCTTTAGGCGTAGGCCTTGGGGCATTTGGTGCTCATGCTTTAGAAAACACCCTAACTCCCGAGCGCATGGCCACTTGGGAGACCGCCGTTACCTATCATATGTGGCATACCCTAGCACTACTACTGGTGGAGGTGCTTGCCAAACAGTTTGAGCTCAACCTTGATTGGGTAGGCTACTCCTTTCTGGCGGGTATCATCATATTCTCAGGGAGTTTATATCTGCTCTGTTTAACCAATACCTCATGGCTTGGAGCCATCACACCCATTGGGGGAATTTGTTTGATAGCAGGATGGTTACTTCTAGCAAAGAACTTTATCTCATCCCTAAATTAAGAGGTCGATATGAAAGCAATTTGGAAGGGCACCGTTATAGCTGAAAGCGACAATACCGTAGTAGTTGAAAACAATCATTACTTCCCTGCCGACTCAGTTAATAAAGATTTATTGAAGGATAGCTCGCATCAAACTACCTGCCCATGGAAAGGAGAAGCCAGCTATAAAAGCATTGTTGTTGAGGGCGATGAAAACACCAATGCAGCTTGGTATTACCCAAATCCTAAGGATGCGGCTAAGCAAATCAAAGATCATTTTGCCTTTTGGAAAGGGGTAGAGGTTACTGAATAAATTCTGTTTCCAAGCGTTAGTTCTTCAATATTTACCAACAGGATGTGCTATGAAAAAATCATGGATATTAACTCTCTTCTGCATTGCTATCTGCTCAATCAGCACCTTTGCCCAGAGTGAAATTCAAATTGAAAACGGCTCATTAGCAGGTATTCCGGCTTTTGGCATAGTTGTGAACATCGAGAAACCCGCTTCTTTGCAGGACAGCAGTATCGCCCCAGCTAGTTTACGCCAAGAAATCATTCAAAAAATTCGGCCTACCAGTGCTCAAATTCTAAGCAATCAACAGGTGTTAGATTCTTATGAAGCGCCTTATTTATATCTACACGTGAATATCATGGACGCTGGAAATGGCACTTATCCTTTTGCGGTTGACGTTCGATTCTACCAACCTACCAAGCTGATCTTAAAAAATGATTTAACTCAAGTAGCAGCTACTTGGCACACGGGCTTTGTGGGCATTGTATCCTATGACATGCTTCATATCATCCCCGAATCGGCCGTGGATTTACTCGATACTTTTGTAGATGAATACCAAAAAGTGAACTGATCTTTTCACTCTCAGTCTAATTCAACGCTCTACCTTTTTGTGCATAACTTCCCAACGATTGTGGGAAACTAAGCATTGACAATACTCCACTTAAAGCCCATCTTGTAAACCAACAAAGGTGTCAGATTCGATTATTCGATGATGATGAAAAGGGAATTCGGTGACCATAAGGAAAACCGAAGCTGTACCCGCAACTGTAAGCCGTTTTGTTGTTTTCACGATGCCACTGTCTTAGCTCCAAAAAAGATGGGAAGGCGAAAACGATACCCGGTAAGCCAGGAGACCTGCCTTTGTGGAAGTAAACGAGGTTTCGGGAAATGAACCACCGTTGAATAGTCCGCCAGCTATAGGCCTCACTGTCTCTGTATGCTTGTACTTCTATTCTTCGCCCTGCCTCATCATTTTTAGAATTACGCATGTATGAAAAAGTTAATTGCACGCACTTCGGTACGGGATAATATCGAACTGAGCGAAACGGCCGCCTATCCCATTTTCAAAGAACTCTACGAGAAACAAAAGAAAGCCATTTGGTTTCCTGAAGAGCTTAACATCCAACAAGATGTATTGGATTACCAAGAGTTAACCCCCGACGAAAAAGACCTTTTTGATCACGCTGTTGGGTACTTCTGCTCCTCTGAGCTATTAGTTCAAAATGTATTGGTGAATTCCTTCTTCCCCATGCTCTCTGACCCTCATGCCAAAATGAGTTTCAGCACACAGCTCTTTATGGAAAACATCCACAGTGATTTTTTTGAGATTGTTCTGCAATCCTTCAACATGGACCGTGATAAGATGTACGGCATTGCCTTCAACGACCCTGTTCTTAAAAAGAAGCAGAACCTCATTGTTGAAGAAATTGACAAGATCAGTTATGGCAAAATTGACCCCGACACCCTACAGGGCAAAAAAGACGTGCTCCGTGCTATCTTATTGAACAACATCATCATGGAGGGCATCTTCTTTTACTCCTCCTTTGCGCATTTCTTTGCCCTAAAAGATATGGGCAAAATGAAGAATGTGGTATCTGGTGTGGAACTTATCCTCATCGACGAATCACTACACCTTCAGAATGGAATTGAGGCCATCCTCATTATGCTCGAGGAGACCCCTGAAATTGCCGAAGATGAGCAGTATGTACAAAGCATTCGCGACATTATTCTAAAAGGTACTTATTTAGAAATCGAGTACGTACAAACCAAGTTTGGGCATAAAACCATTTTAGGTATTTCCAGTCCTGAACTCGAAAAATACCTCAAGTACATCACCGACCGCCGTTTAGAAGAACTCGGTTTTGAGCCCGAATTCCACATCACCGAGAATCCTCTTCGTTTTCTACAAAAAGAGGATGTGAAAAAGCTCATCAACTTCTTTGAAGTCTCATCTACTGAATACACCAATTACTAAAGGGAGAGTATCATGCAACGCACTGTTATAAAAAGGGATCAAAGCACCGAAAAATTTGAGACCCAAAAAATTATCAATGCCATTTTTCAAATACTCAATGGCCTAGAAGTAGAAGACGATTACGAAATCGTGTTCCGCATCATGAAAGAGCTAGACCTCAAAATACCTGAGCAGGTAAAAACCGAGGAAATCGACCAGTTGCTACTCAAAGCCATCGAGCAGCTCATCCCCGATCATCCTCGCTACGACCACTTAGCAACTCGACAGCTTCTCAAGCAAATCAACAAGAAGATAGATCGCCATTTAGATGGCTTTGAAAACTACTTAAGGCATGCTTTGGAGGAAAACCTCATCAAAGAAGAGCTGTTTGAGTTTGATATAGAACTCCTGAGTAACTCCATCAACTACGAGCGCGATGAGCTCTTTGGCTACTTTGGTTTAACCACCCTCCGAGATCGATATCTCATGAAAAACCGTAAACAGCAGATTATTGAAAAGCCGCAATGGTTTTTCATGCGTGTGGCAATGGGCATTGGGAACACCAACGAAGAAGTGGTGCGTGTATATAATAAACTCTCCAAGCTCGAGTATATGCACTCTACGCCTACCCTATTCAACTCAGGAACGCCGATGTCGCAATATTCATCGTGTTATGTAAGTGTGGTAGACGACTCCTTAGAATCCATTATGGCCAAAGCTGAAGAAACCGCCTTTCTTGCTAAACATGCGGGAGGCGTTGGTACCGATGTTACTCGTGTTCGTGCTACCGGTTCGCTCATCAAGTCGTTGAATGCAAAGTCTTCCGGAGTGATTCCCTTCATTAAAGTATTCGATACACTGGTGAATTCCATTCAACAAGGAGGGCGCCGCCGTAGCTCCCAAGTGATTTCTATTCAGCCTTGGCATTTAGATATCGAAGCTTTCTTGGATCTAAAAGAAACCACCGGTAATGCTTACTTCCGCACCCCTTCATTGAATACAAAACTTTGGATGCCCGACGAGCTCATGCGTCGCATTGAGCATAATGAGCCGGTTTATCTCTTCGATCCTGGTGAATGTCCAGAACTCGTTGAAGCCATTGGTGACGACTTTGCACTCAAGTACAATCAGCGCATTGAAGAAGCTAAACAAGGAAAAATCGAGCAATTCAAAAAGCTTGATGGTGCCGATTTCTTTAAGAAATACCTCTTTAAACTTGCGAAAACTGGGCACCCGTGGTTGGTGTTTAAAGATGAGCATAACCGCAAGAATCCGTGCCCTCAATATGGAGTAATCAATAGCTCGAACTTATGTACCGAGATTGCTATTCCAAATCGATCTGATTCCACCGCTGTTTGTACCCTAGCATCCTTGAACCTTTCGAAGCATGTACTGGATGACCGAAGCGACTTCGATTGGGGTAAAATCGAGGACACCCTCCAAACGATGGTGCTTGCTCTCGATAATATCCTCGACAAGAACTTTTACCCTTCAGAAGAAGCCCGTAAAAACACTATGGACCTTCGTCCACTGGGCATTGGCATTATGGGTTTTGCAGAAGCTCTGGTTGAACTTGGCGTAGCATACGACTCAGAAGAAGCGGTGATCCTTGCTCGTAAGATTGGTCGCTTTATGAAAGAAGTGTGCTACAAAAGCTCCGAGCAACTTGCAAGCGAACGAGCCCCATTCCAGCACTATACAGATGCCAAAGATCAAGGTGAGGGCTATGCATATGCGCCTCGACGAAATGCGGTACTCCTAGCCATCGCTCCAACAGCTACCATCTCCATCATTAGTGGCACTACCTCTTCTATCGACAGCTATTTCAGCAATCTCTATTCCCGAGATACCTTGTCGGGTAAATACATTGTTGTGAACCACCAGCTTATTCACGCACTGGAAGAGAAAGGACTTTGGAACGACCATATGGCCAACCTCATCAAGCAGCACAATGGGTCGGTTCAGCATATTGAACAACTGGATGGGGTGATTGACAAAGACGTATACAAAACGGCTTATGAAATCCATCCAAATCGCCAAATTGATATAGCCGCGGCCTTCCAAGAATCCATCGATCAAGCGGTATCCAAGTCTATTTACATCGACGAACAACTGCGAGATGCAATGCGTGATATCTATCTCTATGCATGGAAGAAAAAGTTGAAGTCGACCTACTATTGCTTCATCGACAAAGTAATAAAAGGCGAGAAGTACACTTCTAAAGTAAATAAACGAGGCACTCGTGTTGGATTTGGAAGTTCAAAAAAATCGGAATCTACTCACGTTGAAGTTGCAGACAATACCACAAAACAAGTAGAAGAAGTCCACGCTGATTTGATTCAACAAGCACGTGAGAAGTTTGGGGATCAACGTGTCGAAGAAGTTCTTCAAGCCGATGAAAATGCGTGCCCAACCGATCCACTATTGCGCAAAATTTGCCCAAGCTGTGAATAGTATCATTCCTGATTAATCCTTAAGCATTCAAGCCATTCATCCCGCCATAGGTGAATGGCTTTTTAATTTCGCTTGAGTTCCACTAATAATTATTCATATTAGGAGCACTCAAGTTTAAAAGAGGACTCTATGAATATTGAAGATTTCAGAAACTACTGCCTAAGCTTTGAAGGGGTAACGGAAGAATTTCCCTTTGGGGAAGAAACATTAGTGTATAAAGTACTGGGTAAAATGTTTGCCTTAGCTACCATTGAAGACTTCAACCGGGTGAACTTAAAATGTGACCCTGAATATGCCGTTCAACTTCGAGAGGCCCACGAGGATATCACCGCAGGTTGGCACATGAATAAAAAGCATTGGAACAGCGTGTATACTCAATCTGCTCTTTCCGATGAGCTCATTAAATCACTCATCGATCATTCCTATGAATGTGTAACTAGTAAGATGTCGAAGAAAGATAGAATGAGCTTGGGCTTAGACTAGTGAAATGCGAATTATGCCGAGGCATTGTCTTTTTTACGCACAAAACGGCCCAGCATCTTCTTCAAAAATTTGGTGAAGAATTCACGTTGGCCAAAAATGACCCCATAAAAGTAGAGCAATATGTTATAAATGGGGAAGATTGTGAGGAGCCAAACCAATGTTTTAAACCAAAACGAGTGCTCATCAGTAATGCCTAAAAGGTCGAATACGAAGCGCCGTGCAAACAGGGAAGTGAATCCGGTGCAAGCAAATACAAGTAAGATCAAAAAAAGCTGTAAACTATTTTCGATACCCCATCTTTCTTTGAGCTTATCAATTATGCGCATTAAAAAAATTTTACCTTTATTAGTTCGTGACTTAAAACATTAAGTATTAATTAGCTGACCAAAGTTAATTAAATACTAAACAAGTGTTGTCGATAATTTAATTGCAATTACACGGCCCACCGTTTAGTTTCAGCAGAATTTAGGAAGGACAAAGAATTAGATTAGTTTCAGTTTGGGGATAAAAAAATACCTTATAGAGTGTATTGGCACGTTTTTTCTTGTACTTGTGATAGGGGTATCTACAAATCCCATCGCTATAGGCTTTACACTAAGTGCTCTTATTTATGTAGGAGCTTTGATTTCGGGAGCGCACTTCAACCCAGCAATTAGTTTAGGTGCATTCTGGCTCAATAAACTATCCATCAAAGAATTTGGTGGGTATGTATTAGGTCAGACTATCGGAGCTATGCTTGCTGCGGCAACTGTTTTAATGTTATCAAGCTTGGTTTTTTATGTGGAAGCGCCCTTAAACTCTACATTCTACCAGCAGCTTACTATTGAAGTACTGCTCTCTTTTGTGCTCGTCTTAGTTGCCCTTACTGCTTGGATTGGCAAGCCATCCAACAAGAGTGTAGCCACTTATGCATTCATCATGGGATTTTCATTTGCAGCCTTAACCATGGCCGGTGAAAGCATCTCAGGTTCGGTATTCAACCCAGCCCTATCTATAGGCACCGCCATTGTTGATTTGATGTTCAATGGAGCCTCTTATTTAGACATCCCACTCTATACCGTAGGACCACTATTTGGTGCTTCGCTAGCGGCCATCGCCTACAAGTACTTCAAGCCCGATCTTATCTAACTTTGAGCACAAATTGGAAGGTACTACCTTTCCCTACGGTGCTTTCAACCTGTATATCACTTTGATGGGCGGTGAGGATACTTTTCACTACAGCCAAGCCTAAGCCCGTTCCTCCTTTATCTCTTGAACGCGCTTTATCAGCTCGGTAGAATCGGTCGAACAATCGTTCTAAATGCTCATCGCTGATACCAATACCGGTATCACTCACCGACACCTTAACCCCTTCTTTCACTTTCTTCGCAGCTACTGTAACGGTACCCTCGTTGGTATACTTCAAAGCATTCGAAGTTAAATTCTCTATCACTTGTTCAATCTTATCCGGATCAACAAATACATTCAGGTTCTCCTCTATATCCGACACCAGTGCAATACCCTTCTTTTCCGCAAAAGGTTTGTGCACGTGTAAAATCCCCTCCACCAGTTTACCTAGCTCTACCTGCTCTCGAATGATGAAACTCGCATCATAATCATAGCGCTGTAAGGTCTTCAAGTCTTCAAACAAACGCGTTACTCTTTGAAGTTGCTTTCGAGCTACCTGTATATACTGCGCCTTTTTGGAAGCCTCTAAATTTTCGAGCTCCATCATCTCCAATGCTCCTGATATCGAATGCAGTGGATTTCTCACTTCATGGGTGATATCAGCAAAGAACTGATTCTGCTTTTCGTTGAGCTTTTTGAGCTGTTCGGTATCAGCACGTAGGGTATCAGCCATCTGATTCAACGAACGGGCCAAGGTCCCGAACTCATCCGATCGCTTTAGATTGATCTCCCGATCTAGGTTTCCATTTGCGATATCCAAAGCTGCTTCTTTGAGGCGTAATAAGGGCTTCGACATATAGCGTGCAAAGTAAAAACTCACAATAATCACCACGAGTATGGAGCCCACCATCGCTCCATAAATCAAATGACGGATGCTCGCCTCGGCCGCATAAATGGTGCTCTTTAACTGGCTAATACGCAAGTATCGAGCCTCGGAACTGTTTTCCCCTATATATTGAAAGGCAATCAACTTGGGATACAGCTCTTCATTAATCACTACAGGAGAACCCGGCATGGCATTCAGAGAGTCCTGTAAGTCATCATTTAGATACTCACGCGCATCCACATAATCGGTTAAGGCATCGGGGATGTTTACCAATACCTGCCCTTCCGAATCGAAGAGAGCGATTTCATAACCTGTTAAATTGGATACAAATAGTGCTTTGTCGAAGAGATTTTCATTGGGATCCATATCCTCGAACGACTTCGCGAACACTTGGGCATCCTCCTCAAAATTCACGATGCCTTCTTCCAATAGAAAGGCACGGATACTTAAAATGGCATACGAACTGATGACGATTACGCCCAGACTCAGCAGGGTGATGTAGGTGAAAGCTAGTTTCGATTGAATATTCATGAATCTAAATACTCTCTATTGAAGCCATATCCAATGCCTCGGTAGGTTTTGATGAGCTTGCCTTCGTCCTTCATTTTTAACCGTAGGTTTTTGATATGCACATCAACGGTGCGGTCGAAGATAAACTTCTCTTCATCACTGATATGCTCTAAAATCTCTTTGCGGGAATACACCAACTTCGGGTGCTTGAAAAACATCTCCGCTATGATGTACTCGGTATGCGTTAAATCAATAGGCTTCTCATTGATGAACATCTGATGGGTCTCGGTGTCTAAATACACCTGATCATATTTCAGCCAATGGGCTTTCTCGGGCTTCACCCTGCGCAACTGCGATTCCACATGCGCCTTAATCAAGTTCAAACTAGCCGGCTTTTTGATGTAATCATCCGCCCCGATATTCAGGCCCTCAATTTCATCCACTTCTTCGTCACGTGCCGTTAAAAATAGCACGGGAATGTCTTGTATCACCGGATGCTCTCGAATCATCTTACAAATTTCCTTGCCATCGTGGTAAGGCACCATGATATCCAAAATAGCTAAATCAATTTCATTGGCTTTGTCTTCGATAATGGAAAAAGCTTCTTTCCCATCCTTCGCCCACATAATGTTAAAGTCGTTCAACTCTAGGAAATTAGAGAGCATTTCTCCCGACTCTAATTCATCTTCAACTAATAAAATATTTCTGCCAGCATTCATGGCACTAAATCTTTGTTATCTTAAACCTGAAAAGTACTAATATTGTAGATGGAAGTTTAACGGATTGAGAAATACTTTCATTCACTCATCGCATATTTATGACATTGAAGAATAAAACCGTTTGGATTACTGGCGCATCATCAGGCATTGGAAAGGCTTTTGCTAAAGCATATTTCAAGGAAGGAGCCAATCTCATTTTATCCTCTCGCCGAACTGAAGCCCTTGAGGAAGTTAAAACTGAAATCGACCCCAGCTCAGATCGCATTCAAATCCTGCCGCTCGACTTGGCTCAATCCAACACCTTCGCTTCCAAAACCCAAGAAGCACTCTCGTTTTTTGGAAATATTGACGTGCTCATCAATAACGGTGGCATCAGTCAACGATCTATTTTCGAAGAAACCGATCTAGATACCATCCGCAAACTAATGGAAGTAAACTTCTTTGGCTCGGTAGGCTTAACCAGAGAAGTACTGCCTTCTATGATTGAACAAGGCAGTGGACACATCATTGCTACCAGCAGTGTAGCAGGTAAGTTTGGCTCTAAATTCCGAACAGGCTACGCTGCCAGTAAACATGCCCTACATGGCTTTTTTGATTCCCTTCGCCAAGAGTGTTACGAGCATAACATCGCGGTGACTTTAGTATGCCCAGGTCCAATTAAAACTGACATCACCAAAAATGCGGTGACGGGCGATGGCAGTAGCTATGGCAAAATGGGTGATATGCACGAGGATGCCATGACTGCCGATGAGATGGTGGCTAACATTTGGTCACCACTTATGAATCGTAAAGAGGAAATCGTGATCGCCCCCTTAAAAATTAAGCTCGCACTCTGGATGAAACGCTTGAATCCTAGCTTGCTAAACAAGATTCTCAAGAACCAAAAAGTGACCTAATGCAACTCCCTAAGCGGCTCTACATTTTACTCATCTCCGGCCTGTGTATGGCCTGCAGTACTTCCACCAAAGTACCCCAGCAGAGCACGCCATCTACCGATGAGGGTGCAGCACTAAGTTGCTCCGACCAACTCCTCTTTTATTCCGACCGCTCTGGAAATGGTGATTTATATAACTTGAACCTTGAAAGCTTAGAACTTTCTCTGTTTGAAGGGGATAGCCTGAGTGATGGGGCTCCGAGATATTCCCCGTTCTACCAAGAAATCGTTTTTAGTCGTGAGATAAACGGACAACGAACACTGTATAAAAAGTCCCTGAGTAATGGTGAAGCTGAGTTTTTGATTAACAATCCTGCAGGCGATGAAGTCCCGTCATGGGCCCCCAACCGCAACCGTATTGTGTTCTCTAAAGAGGTGAACCCAAGTAGCTATCAACTAGTGGTGATGGAACTGGAAACCGGTTACCTCCAAGTATTACATGAAGGAGCCAATCAACCCTACCAGCCGCAATGGTCACCTACTTCTGATCACATCGCTTTTGTACTGACCGACACCCTCCACAATGGAGATATATTCACTATTCAAGCCGATGGTTCGAAATTGACCGCCATCACTAACAGTGATCGACTGCATGGTTATCCGTCATGGTCGCCCGACGGGGAAAAGCTCATCTTCTATCGCTATAATGAATCCGCTGACTTATTTAGCTACCACTTAACTTCTCAAGATCTGCGTCAGTTAACCTTTAGTGCTTCCAACATTCTATTGGGGCGTTATTCAACGGATGGTTCTTCCATTGCTTATGGGGCAGAAGTAGATGGGAATTGGGAGCTATTTGTGATGGATGCCGATGGCAATAACAAAAGTCGCCTTACCTTTAACCCTGCTTTTGATGGCGACCCTATTTGGCTGCCCTGCCGATAAACTAGCCGAGTCTCTTTCGCTTATTGAGGTAGGCTAACAAAGCTTTATCGAAGCCTGACTCTATATCAATCTGTTCAAAATCGATTTCGAACTCTGAACAAGCCAGCTTAAACTTCTTGATATGCTCTTCCACCTTTTGGATGTAATCTTCCTTCACTTGGGCTGGAATCACTTCCACTTCACTGCCCGACTCTAGGTCTTCGAACACCACTTTATTATCGGAAAAGGCGAGCTCTCGTTCACTGCGATGTTCCAACACATTAAACAACAACACCTCATGATTGCGATGACGCAAGTGCTTTAAGGCGGAAATGAGTTCGTCGTGTTTTTGGGGCGACTCAAATAAATCTGTGATGATGATCACCAAGCTGCGGTGATTTAACCGTTCGGCCACTTCGTGAATGACTTCAGCGGTACTAGTAGTCCGTTTTTCCTCTTCCCCTTTATGCTCACGCACTAGTTCCTGTTCTAGCTCAGTATAGATCTGACGCAAGTGGGCATAGGTACCTTTGGCTGGAATAAACTTCTCGATCTTAGACGAAAAAGGGATGAAGCCACAGGCATCTCGTTGGCGATGCATTAAATACATTAGGGCAGCGGCATAATGGATACCATAGCGCAACTTAGTCCATGAGCTGAAATGCTTAAACAGCATTGAACTACTCGTATCCAAGAGAGTGTAACAGCGAAGGTTGGTTTCCTCCTCATACTGCTTCACATAAAATCGCTCCTTCTTGCCGTAAGCCTTCCAGTCGATATGCTTGAAATCGTCGCCCGTGTTATAAGGGCGATGCTCGGCAAACTCCACACTAAAGCCGTGGTACGGACTTTTATGCAAACCCGAGATAAAGCCCTCTACAATTTTCTTGGCTCTCAGCTCAATGGAAGACAGCTTCGACAGTATTTCTGGATCAAGAATCATGCAGGAGTTTACAGTTAACAAGGCTCATTTAAAAATGAGCTTTTGTAAATAGTGGCTTTACGATTTTAACCCATAGCTACATACCACGCAGTGCTTTATTTGCTAAGCACCATGTATACAATGCATTTACACATTAACAATTGGTTTAAATAGAGGATTTTTTATTTTAGCGAGGAGGGAAAGGTATCTACTGAATTGGGGAACGAGTTGGTTTTGGTAAATACTAGTAGATCTAGTCTTTACCTTATTACTTTTTTAATCAGCAAAATGAGTAGAACTAATAATGACTCATAGAGTGAAATGAATAACAATCTTTAACTGTATTGTTGAATGCCTTAATAAATGACAATGGATAATACAATTACAAGAACAGCATACGAACTGACTATTAAGTTTCAAGACACATCCGATATACCAACACGGATCAAAAAGGGTAAGAAAACCAAGACTAAAATTGATTTAAACTCTAGAGTGGAGCGCGTATTTCAAAAACATATAGAGCATTGGACAGAGACTATAAACTCGATTCTCAAACATACAAAAGACAAAGAACAAGCTTGGCGATTCATTAGAATGAACCCCAAAATTGACGATCCGAGAATTGATTCCGTAACCCTTTGCACTGATTTTATTGCATTTCACGACTTATTTTACAAAAGACGCGACATTGACAATTGCCCAGATGTCGAACTTGGGAATCTTAGTTTGCTAGTTACTTGCTTTCAAAAAGAAGTGGAGAAACAGATAAAAAAATAAATTCTATGAACTTCCTTGCTATAGATGTTGAGACAGCTAATGCGGATTATTCAAGCATTTGCCAAATCGGGCTTGTTCATTTCCAAGATGGGCAAATTGTTGACAAATGGAGTTCCTTAGTAAATCCCGAAGCTTATTTTGACCCATTTAACAGCTCTATACATGGAATCACCGAAGAAGCTGTTCAGAACGCTCCAACCTTTGATGCAATCCACAGTTTAATATCTGAGAAAATTACAAACCAAATTACGATTCATCACATGCCGTTTGACAGAATTGCTGTAACTCGTGCATGCACTGAATATAATCTCGAAATTATACAACCAAAATGGCTTGACTCCGCCAAAATTGTCCGTAGAACTTGGGATCAGTTTGCTTATAAAGGATATGGGTTAGCAAATATTGCAGATTTTTTAGATATCCAGTTTGGACATCATGATGCTCTTGAGGACGCTATAGCTGCTGCAAAAATTGTGCATATTGCTTGTGAGAAAACTCAACGAACAGTAGAGGATTGGTTAACAAGAGTTGACCAACCAATTTTTCCTTATCAAAGCGGTTCTTCAGCTATAAGACTTGATGGAAACTCAGAAGGGGCGTTATATGGCGAAAACTTGGTTTTTACAGGTGCATTATCGATACCAAGAAAAGATGCAGCCAAAATCGCTGCTGATATCGGCTGCAATATTAGAAATTCAGTTTCCAAGAAGACAACTATACTTGTTGTTGGTACACATGATACATCTAAGCTTGCGGGTTATGAAAAAAGCTCGAAGCACCGAAAAGTTGAAGAATTAATTGAAAATGGAATTTCCATTAAAATACTTTCCGAAAAAGATTTTATTGAAATGTGCAACAATGAAAATAAAGAACTACAGCTTGAAGTACCTAAAAAAGAAGCTAAACCTCAAAAAGTCAATAAGCAAAAACGACCTGTTAATCAATCTGATATCCATCTTGAAATCAAAATTGACGAAAAATTTATTAGTGAAATTAAAAATAAATTGAATAGTCTAACAGATGAACAGAAAGTAGCTCTACAAAAATCTAAACAAATTTACCAAAAACAGTTAAGCTCAATCAAAGAATGCTCTCAAGAAGAGAAAAGAAAATTAGCAACGGAATTCAAATCTAATATTGTAAAAGTAAAAGAATACTACGACATACTTCGCATTGAATCATATGAAGTTGATTTAGTTGATACCATCGATATGGAAATCGAACAACTACAAGACTTACTTTATGATTTAATGAAAGACAAAATCACATTGGTTGAGCTATTTGAAACTATTGAATTCAGTTTAAATATTATTAAATCCGACTTTGAGGACGTTTCTTATCCAAAACCGATTAATGACTACTGTATTCTAACCATGAAAGAATTGAAAAAAATAAAATTAAGAATAAAATCATTTGCTGTAGTCAGCTAAATAATTTTTGTCTACCTACCATTTCCACTCATGCATCTGCTTGGACAGGCTAGGAAACTCAGGCTTAACCTCACTCCAACACTCTCTCAGCGCAATAGACAAACACCCTAACCCACTCCCAAACAATACTTTAGTATTGTAGGCGTTGTTGGTCAAACTAAGGGATACCCATCATGAAATTTATTGCCGTTTTTTTCACACTAGCATGCATAAACACGGTTCAAGCTCAGCAACAATTTAATCTCCAAGCCCAAGCTTATGATCTAGGGGTAATGCCGATGGTGGAGTTCCAAACATCACATAACGATCAATGGGACTTCATCTATAGAACCGGGGTGTTGGTGGCTGAGGAAAACAATTGGTCTGCTGCAGACGAAGTAAATAGTAGAGGTGTGGGGGTTGGCTTTGGCTTGCTCCGAAAGTCATTGGGATGGGAGCAGCTCCAACTGCAACTTAGTACCGACTTTTGGTATCGAGAAGTAACTCAACAAAACGAACAAATAATTTGTCCTATAGCCCCTCCTTGCTTCAACAGTTCGTACAATACCGATTCACAGATGCTTACCATATTACCTTCGGTGGGACTCCATTACGTACTACCTATTCATGACCGTTTTCAGTTGGTGCCCAATGCCACCTTCGGCTATCAGCACAATGTATTCCCAAAGGGAGCATCGATCCCAAACTCCATTCTACTCATTGCTGGAATAAAAATAGGATATCGGATATAATCTCAGAAGATCCCGATCCAACAACCCGGGATCGAGAGCAAATGCTTAGGCTTTTATCAACGCTTCGTTCAACAACCCTTTCGCACATTCATAGCCAACTTAAGATCCTGAATCAAGTTCAGGATGACGACTTGATTGGTTGGCTGGTTGCTCGGTAACAGAAAAGTGTTAATGCCCTGTAATACTTTATTTGATCCAAACATCTCCAGCGTTAGAATTGAGCAGGAATCGCCTTCATTTTGCATAGCGTCAGAGAAGCAGAACATGCGCCGAACCCGACAGCTGTCGGGGTGGTGTAACTCCCTTTTGTCCACACAAAAGGGGAATAGAAAAAGAAGCTGGAGCTTCTATAATGCATTCCCAACGAGGACGTTGGGAACGAGAGCAAATGCTTAGGCTTTTATCAACGCTTCGTGCAACAACCCTTTTGCACATTCATAGCCAACTTAAGATCCTGAATCACGCATCACTTCGTTCTGCTGTTCAGGATGACGTCTT
>NZ_AQXH01000007.1 GCF_000375465.1 Balneola vulgaris DSM 17893 | reverse complement strand
GAGATTCCAGTAATTCAAGGTTCTGCTTTAGGCGCGCTTAACGGCGAGGCACAGTGGGAAGAGAAAGTAGTTGAGTTAATGGCTGCTGTAGATGAGACGATCCCGACTCCAGAGCGTGATGTAGACAAAGCGTTCCTAATGCCAGTAGAGGATGTATTCTCTATNACTGGACGTGGAACAGTAGCTACAGGNCGTATCGAGCGTGGTGTGTTGAAGCTAAACGATGAGATTGAGATTGTAGGTATCGTAGAAGCACCGATGAAGAGTGTTGTTACAGGTATCGAGATGTTCCGTCGTCTACTTGACCAAGGTCAAGCGGGTGATAACGCAGGTATTCTTCTNCGTGGTATCAACAAAGAAGACATTCAGCGTGGAATGGTATTATGTAAGCCAGGCTCAATCACTCCACACAAGCAGTTTGAGTGCGAGGTATACGTACTAAGTAAAGATGAAGGTGGGCGTCATACTCCATTCTTCAAAGGCTACCGCCCGCAGTTCTACTTTAGAACTACAGACGTAACAGGAGCATGTGAGCTTCCAAGTGGCGTTGAGATGGTAATGCCTGGTGATAATGTGAAGTTGAGCGTTGAGCTCATTCAGCCAGTGGCGATGGAAGAAGGTCTGCGTTTCGCAATTCGCGAAGGTGGACGTACTGTAGGCGCTGGTGTGGTAACTAAAATCTTAGATTAAGTACTACCGGCTTTATTGAATTGCGGTTTAAGAGTAGGCAGTTTTCTGTCTACTCTTCCGCGTATAAACGGGCGTAGCTCAGCTGGTAGAGCACTGGTCTCCAAAACCAGGTGTCGGGAGTTCGAGTCTCTCCGCCCGTGCTAATATTATAATAAGAAGCATAATGGCTAAACTATCAGGTGTTTTTGATGGCGTTGTAAATGAGTTTAAGAAAGTGGCATGGCCTACTCAAAAAGAACTCATTGATAACACAATCATAGTTATTGTTTTCTCGATCATCCTTTCTGTTTTCATTTTCGGAGTTGATCAAGTTTACAGTACCGCTTTAGAATTTATCTACAAGTAATAATGAGTAACGATTTAGTGCATGACTGGTATGTAGTTCGCTGTTTTTCCAGTCATGAAAAAAAAGTAAAAGAGTTTCTTGATCGCGAGATAGAAGAGCAAGGGCTTAGTGATAAAGTGCAAGAGGTTCTTGTACCTACTGAGACTGTGGTTGAAATTCGCGGTGGTAAGAAAAAGACCAGAGAGAAGAACTTCTTTCCTGGGTATATACTTTTGAATACGCACTATGACGAAGAAGTTAACAACCTTGTACAAAGCGCACCTTCTTGCCTTGGTTTTTTGAAAGTTGGTAAAGAGCAACTTATACCGCAGCCATTAAAGAAGCACGAAGTAAAGAGAATTATAGGTCGAGTTAAAGAGACCGGAGAAGAAATGCAAAATATCGAGATCCCATACAGTGAAGGGGATCTTGTTAAAGTTATTTCGGGACCATTCAAAGATTTTGATGGAACCGTGCAGGAAGTAAACACCGATAAGTTAAAATTGAGAGTGTTGGTATCCATATTTGGACGCCGTACCCCTGTAGAAGTAGACGTGAACCAAGTGGAATCGGCTACTTAATTAAACAAAGAAACTAGTTGATACTAGCTATTACGCAACCAAACAGAAGTTACTAATCATTAGGATCCTGAGAATCCATGGCTAAAAAAGTTGAAAGAATCCTGAAGCTCCAGATTGTTGGTGGACAGGCAAACCCTGCCCCTCCTGTTGGACCGGCTCTCGGTCAAGCGGGCATTAATATCATGGAGTTTTGTAAAGCCTTTAACGCTAAGACTCAGGAAAAAGCCGGTACTGTAATACCTGTTGAGATTACTGTGTACGCTGATAAGTCTTTTACGTTTAAAACGAAGACTCCACCAGCACCTGTACTTCTCTTGAAAGCAGCGAAATTAAAGTCCGGATCAGGTGAACCTAACCTTAAGAAGGTTGGTACTGTAACCTGGAGCCAATGCAAAGAGATCGCACAAGAAAAAATGGAAGACTTAAATGCGTTTGACATTGAAGCTGGTGCTGAGATGATTGCAGGTACGGCTCGTAGTATGGGTCTTAGAGTAAATCGCGATAAATAAGGAATTGTGATCATGGCAAAAAGAGGAAAGAAATACGAACAAGCCGTGGCACTAGTTAATCCGGAGATTGAATATTCTCTGGAGGAAGCATGTGATCTGGTTAAAAAGACATCGAGTACAAATTTTGACTCGTCGATTGATATCGATATCCGTTTGGGTGTTGATCCAAGACACGCTGATCAAATGGTACGTGGAACTGTGAGTTTACCTCATGGAACTGGTAAAGATGTACGTGTTTTAGCGCTCGTTAACGAGTCTAAACAAGATGAAGCCAGAGAAGCAGGTGCCGATTATGTTGGTATGGATGATTACATCAAGAAAATTGAAGAAGGTTGGGCGGAGATCGACGTGATCATCGCAACACCTGATGCAATGGGAAAACTCGGTAAACTAGGACGTTTCCTAGGACCTCGAGGATTGATGCCAAACCCAAAAAGTGGAACGGTTACTATGGATGTAGCTGACGCTGTTAAACAAGTAAAAGCAGGTCAGATTGATTTCCGTGTTGATAAATTCGGAATTCTACATACATCAGTAGGTAAAGCAAGTTTCGACGCAACCAAATTGAAAGAAAACGCAGAAGCGTTTCTATCAACGGTAATGCGCTTGAAGCCAGCGTCCGCAAAAGGGCTATACGTGAAAAGTGTTTTCATGAGTAGCACAATGGGGCCAAGCATTCCTATAAGCAGAACCGCAGTTACATCCCTATAATAGGAGGAATTGAATTATGCCTACTGCAGAAAAAAAAGCAGTTCTAGACGAAATCACGGAAAACCTGAAAAAGGCTAATGGCCTTTATATCACTAAGTATTCAGGTATGTCTGTGGCCGACGCTAACGAACTGCGTGGAGAATTCCGTAAGGGGAATATCTTCTACAAAGTGTACAAGAACAAGCTTATGAAGCTTGCTATGGAAGAAATCGGTGGATACGATAAAGTATTACCATCGTTAGTAGACCAAAACGCTTTTGCATTTGTTGAGGATGAATTATCTGCGCCAGCTAAAGTATTAAAAGAGTTTACCAAGGATAAAAAGAAGCCTGAGTTCAAAGCCGCATACATTGACGGTGAGTACTACAGTGCTGATAAATTGGAAGCTCTAGCCGCAATGAAGTCGAAAGACGAAGTTATTGGCGATATACTTGGCTTATTGATGTCACCTGCTACCAACGTAGTGAGTGCACTAACTGCACAAGGTTCAAACCTTGTTGGTGCTGTTAAAACTATTGCCGAAAAAGGCGAAGAATAATCCTTTTACAACTGTCGAAAGACAACAAAATTTTACTTTTAAAAACAACTGGAGATAAAAATGGCTGACGTAAATAAACTAGCTGAAGAGCTTGTCAACCTAACTATCAAAGAAGCAAACGAACTAGCTAAAGTTCTTGAAGAAGAATACGACATCAAACCAGCTGCTGCAGCTGTTGCTGTTGCAGGCCCTGCAGGTGGCGGAGACGCTGCTGGTGGAGCTGAAGAAAAAACAGAATTCGATGTTGTTCTTGAATCTGCTGGTGCTAAGAAAATTGCTGTGATCAAAGAAGTTCGCGGTATTACAGGTCTTGGCCTAAAAGAAGCAAAAGAACTAGTTGACGGCGCGCCTAACACCATCAAAGAAGGTGTTTCTAAAGACGAAGCTGAAGACATCAAAGCTAAGCTTGAAGAAGCTGGAGCTACTGTAGAGCTTAAATAAGCGTGCTTTTATATTTCGTTGGTAGCCAATATCGTGAAAACGGTATTGGCTATTGGCGTCTATACTCATTAACCCCGTGTTATAAGGGGTTTTTACCGTTCATATTACCTTCAACAAAAAGGAGAGGTTCCTTTTGAGCAAGAAGATGCAAACTATTCCCAATACGGATCGCCTGTCTTTTGGGCGCACTAAAGAAGTTTTAGAATACCCGGATTTTCTGGATATCCAATTAGAGTCGTTCGAGAAATTCGTTCAGCTTGATATTGCACCGAATGAGCGTGCAAATCAAGGGCTACAGCGAATTTTCATGGAAAATTTTCCGATTCAGGATACTCGTGAAACGCACATACTCGAATTTTTATACTACAATGTAGACGTTCCGAGGTATACTATAAAAGAATGTCAGGATCGAGGACTAACCTACTCTGTTCCACTGAAGGCAAAATTAAGACTATCATCTGTGGATGATAGCGATGAAGCTAGTGAAACGATTGAACAAGAAGTGTTCTTAGGAGACCTTCCTTGGATGACCAATCGTGGTACTTTCATCATTAATGGTGCTGAGCGTGTTATCGTATCTCAGCTACACCGTTCACCTGGTGTATTCTTCGGCCAATCATTACACCCGAATGGTACTCAGCTGTATTCAGCTCGTGTAATTCCATTTAAAGGTTCTTGGATTGAGTTTACCACAGATATCCGTGATGTACTTTGGGCTTATATCGATAGAAAGAAAAAGATTCCTGCAACCACTTTATTGCGTGCGTTGGGTTTCTCTTCCGACTTAGACTTATTAAGCATTTTTGCTCTTTCTGAAGAAGTTAAAGTAGGAACTAAAGCCAACTTCAATAAGAATCTGGTAGGTCGTAGACTTGCGCAGAATATCATTGTTGAAGAAATGGAAGAAGTTGTTGATGAAGAAACGGGTGAAGTAACAGAAGCTCTGAATCGCAAAATCATTTTTGAACGCGATCATGAGTTAACAGAAGACGATTACGGCATGTTTGCTGAAATCGATCAAAAAACTGTTTTATTACAAACTATTTCAGCGGAAGAGTCTGAGCGTTCAGTAATCATGAACACGCTTAGAAAAGATCCAACTTGGGATGAGACTTCTGCACTTGGCGAAGTATACCAGCAGATCCGTTCTGGTGAAATGCCTGATCCTGAAACAGCTCGCGCTATTCTAGAGCGTCTGTTCTTCAGTGATAAGAAATATGATCTTGGTGAAGTAGGACGTTACCGTCTAAACAAACGACTTCGCCTAGAAGGCAACGAAGATGTTCAGTACCTATTGAAGGAAGACATCGTTGCTATTATTAAAGAGGTAATCCGCCTTAAGAATATGAAATCTCAAGTTGATGATATTGATCACTTGAGTAACAGACGTGTTCGTACAGTAGGCGAGCAGTTAGGCCAGCAGTTTGCAATTGGTCTTGCTCGTATGGCTCGTACTATTAAAGAGCGTATGAACTCGCGTGATGCTGAGCAGTTAACTCCACAAGATCTTGTGAATGCTCGTACTATTTCGAGTGTAATTAACACATTCTTTGGTACTAACCAGCTTTCTCAGTTTATGGATCAAACCAATCCACTTGCTGAGCTAACTCACAAACGTCGTATGTCGGCTCTTGGACCTGGTGGTCTTACAAGAGAGCGTGCAGGTTTCGAGGTTCGTGATGTTCACTACACGCATTATGGTCGTTTATGTCCGATTGAGACTCCTGAGGGCCCGAACATTGGTCTTATCTCGTCTCTATGTATTCACGCGAAAGTGAATGACTTCGGATTTATTGAAACTCCATACCGTCGCATTAAAGACAATAAAGTATCGAAAGATGTTGAGTACTTAGCGGCTGAGCAGGAAGATGAAACAGTTATTGCACAGGCCAACGCTGAATTAGATGAAAGCGGTAAGTTTGTGAACGAAGCGGTATTCTCGAGAATGCGCGAAGGTAACTACCTGTTAGCGAAGTCGGATGAAATCGAGTACATGGATGTTGCAACAAACCAGATTACATCCCTTGCAGCTGCGCTGATCCCATTCATCGAACATGATGATGCAAACCGTGCATTGATGGGCTCTAACATGCAGCGTCAAGCCGTGCCACTGCTTCGCCCTGAAGCACCTGTAGTAGGTACCGGCTTGGAGCATCGTGCTGCGAGAGATTCACGTGCTATCATCACTGCTGAAGCAAATGGTGAAGTAGTATATGTATCAGCAACTGAGATTCGTATCAAATACGACCGTTCTGAATTAGAGCAAAATTGCTACTTCGACGGTGGTATTAAAACGTATGTACTTGAGAAGTTTACAAGAACAAACCAAGATACTTGTACTAACCAACGTGCTATTGTAAAAGTAGGCGACAAGGTTAAAAAAGGACAAGCAATCGCGGATGGTTGTTCAACGGATGGTGGTGAGCTTGCACTAGGTCGTAACTTATTAGTGGCTTTCATGCCATGGAGAGGTTACAACTTTGAGGATGCTATTGTAGTAAGTGAGCGCATCGTTCAAGATGATATTTATACTTCTATTCACATTACTGAGTTCGAACAACAAGTTCGTGACACAAAACGTGGTGAAGAAGAATTAACTCGTGAGATTCCTAACGTGAGCGAAGAAGCTACACGTAATCTTAACGAGAAAGGGATGATTCGCATTGGTGCTAAAGTAAATCCAGGCGATATCCTAGTTGGTAAAATCACTCCAAAAGGTGAAACAGATCCAACACCAGAAGAAAAATTACTACGCGCTATTTTCGGTGATAAAGCAGGTGATGTAAAAGATGCTTCTCTAAAAACACCTCCGGGCGTTTCAGGGACTGTTATCAATACAAAACTGTTTAGCCGTAAGCGTGATGAGTTAGTATCTCGCAAAGAAGAGAAGAAACGCGTTGAACAAGAAAAAGAGCGTCATTCTCAGAAACTAGCTGAATTGAATCAGCAGTGGGCAGACAAGATGTACTCTTTGCTTAGAGATAAAACTTCTCCAGGAGTATACGACTACAGTAATGTAGAATTGATTCCTAAAGGTGAGAAGTACAAGAAATCAGTATTCGAAGAAATTGATCCTGTAAACATCAATGAGAACATTGACTGGGCTACAGATCAAAATCTAGTAGAACACGTTAAGCTATTATTTGCTAACTACCGCGAGTTACGTCGTGAGATTGATAGCGAAGCTAAACGTAGAACCTTCGCCATCCAAGTAGGAGACGAATTGCCTCCTGGAATTATCCAGAAAGCAAAAGTTTATATCGCTAAGAAGCGTAAGCTTCAAGTAGGTGATAAGATGGCGGGTCGTCACGGTAACAAAGGTGTGGTTGCTAAGATTGTACCACAGGAAGACATGCCGTTTATGGCAGATGGTACTCCTGTTGATATCTGTCTAAACCCACTTGGTGTACCTTCTCGTATGAACTTAGGTCAGATTTATGAAACCATTCTAGGATGGGCTGCTAAGAAACTTAACGTTACTTTCGCATCACCAATTTTTGATGGTGCGACCATGGATGACGTAAAAGGTCAATTAAGAGAAGCAGGCTTACCTGAAGATGGACGTGTTAACCTATACGATGGTAGAACGGGAGAAGCATTCTCTCAGAAAACTACGGTTGGTTACATTTACATGATCAAACTGAATCACTTAGTTCAAGATAAGATGCACTCTCGTTCAATCGGGCCATACTCTCTTATTACTCAGCAGCCGTTGGGTGGTAAAGCACAGTTTGGTGGCCAGAGACTTGGTGAGATGGAGGTTTGGGCACTATATGCTTATGGTGCTTCAAGTATCCTGAAAGAAATGCTCACTGTGAAGAGTGACGACGTTAAAGGACGTTCCAAAGTTTATGAAGCCATTGTAAAAGGTGAGAACCTTCCTGATGGAGACGTACCAGAATCATTCAAGGTATTACTTCGAGAGCTTATGGGTCTCGGTCTTGAAATACATTTACAATAATCACTGTTAATAAAGTATTGGAGGAATACCCTTGCCTATAACTAAAACATTAGCAGTTACAAACGACTTCAACAGCATCGGAGTATCACTTGCTTCCGCTGAGACTATTTTGTCCCGTTCACACGGCGAAGTTCTTACACCTGAAACTATCAACTACAGAACCTTTAAGCCGGAGATGGATGGTCTTTTCTGTGAAAAGATCTTTGGACCGGTTAAAGATTACGAATGCCACTGCGGTAAATACAAGCGTATTCGTTACAAAGGTATTATCTGTGACCGTTGTGGTGTTGAAGTAACAAGAAAGGCTGTACGTCGCGAGCGTATGGGCCACATCACACTAACAGTGCCTGTTGTACACATTTGGTACTTCAAGTCTCTACCAAACAAGATTGCCTACTTATTAGGCCTTTCTTCTAAAAACTTAGATAGAATTGTTTACTACGAGACTTTCGTAATCATCAACCCTGGGGTAGCAAGAGATCTTGGCTACGCAAAAGGGGATATGATTTCTGAAGAAGAGAAGTACGATATCCTAGATCAACTTCCGGAAGACAACGATGAGTTAGAGGATGATGATGAGGATAAGTTCATAGTAAAAGAGGGTGCTGATGCCATTGCGGCAATGCTAGCAGACCTCGACTTAGATGAGTTAGCTTACCAGTTACGTTATGAGGTGAAGCACGAGACTTCGCAAATGCGTAAAAAGAAGAAGCTAAAGCGTCTTCAAGTAATTGAATCATTTAGAGCAGCTGCAGAACACACTGAAAACCGTCCTGAATGGATGTGCCAGAGTGTAATTCCGGTAATTCCACCAGAATTGCGCCCACTAGTACCTCTTGAAGGTGGCCGTTTTGCAACATCAGATCTAAACGACCTATACCGTCGTGTGATTATTAGAAACAACCGTCTGAAGAGACTGATGGACATTAAAGCTCCTGATGTAATTCTTCGTAACGAGAAGCGTATGCTTCAAGAAGCGGTTGATTCACTATACGACAACTCACGTAAATCAAATGCGGTTAGAAATAACAACCGTCCATTGAAGTCGTTGAGTGACATGCTTAAAGGTAAGAGCGGTCGTTTCCGTCAAAACCTTCTTGGTAAGCGTGTTGATTATTCAGGTCGTTCTGTAATTGTAGTTGGCCCAGAGTTGAAGATGCACGAATGTGGTCTTCCAAAAGAAATGGCCGTTGAGCTCTACAAACCATTTATTATCCGTCGCTTAATCGAGCGTGGATATGTGAAAACAGTTAAGAGTGCGAAAAAAGTAGTTGATCGTAGAGATCAAGTAGTTTGGGAAGTACTGGAGAATGTGATTGATGGACACCCGGTGATGCTTAACCGTGCACCGACCCTTCACAGACTTGGTATTCAAGCATTCCAACCTGTTCTTATTGAAGAAAAGGCAATCCGTTTACACCCACTCGCATGTACGGCATTCAATGCCGATTTCGATGGTGATCAGATGGCCGTTCACTTACCATTAAGCCATGATGCTGTTCTTGAAGCATCGGTATTAATGCTGGGTTCTCATAACATTATGAGCCCTGCAAACGGTGGACCTATTGCGGTACCTTCTCAGGATATGATTTTGGGTCTTTACTACCTCACAAAGCCAGCTAATGGTAAGAAAGGGGAAGGAAAGAACTTCGCTAATACTGATGAAGTATTAGTAGCATTTGATCAAGGACAAATTGAACTACATGCTAAGATCAACGTTCGTATTCAGAAAACTGATGAGAATGGTGAGCCAACTTCAGAAGTAATTAAAACATCTACGGGCCGTGTAATCTTTAACGAGATTGTACCAACCGAGATGGGCTTTATCAACAAAACTCTTGGTAAAAAAGAGCTACGTGTGTTGATTGGCGATATTCATGGTATGGTAGGTACCTCACGTTGTGCGGCCTTCCTAGATGACATGAAGAAATTAGGTTATGAAAACGCAACCCTTGGTGGTCTATCGTTTAGCCTTGATGATATCATTATCCCAGATGCCAAAGCGAACCTTATTAATGGTGCTAAGGACGAAGTAAGTGATATTCAAGGTCGTTATGAGATGGGTTTCATCACTGATAACGAGCGTTATAACCAGGTAATTGATAAGTGGACAAGTACCACAAACAGAGTGTCTGAAACACTCTTTACTGCGCTAGCCGAAGATCGTGAAGGGTTTAACCCAGTATTCATGATGGCCGACTCAGGTGCGAGGGGTTCGAAAGAACAGATTCGTCAGTTGGGTGGTATGCGTGGTTTGATGGCAAAGCCGCAGAAAAGCTCGATGCAGCAGGGTAATGAGGTAATTGAGAATCCGATTCTATCTTCTTTCAAAGAGGGTCTATCGGTACTTGAGTACTTTATCTCTACTCACGGTGCTCGTAAAGGTCTTGCCGATACTGCACTAAAAACTGCCGATGCGGGTTACCTAACTCGTCGTCTGGTTGACGTTTCTCAGGATGTGATTATCACTGAAGACGATTGCGGTACTCTACGTGGTATTAGAATGTCTGCACTTAAGGATAATGAAGATATTATTGAGCGATTAGAAGACCGTATTATTGGTCGTTTCTCTCTACATGATATTTATGATCCAATCTCAGATGAGTTACTTTGCGAAGCAAATCAGATGATCGACGAAGGCGTTGCCAAGAAGATCGCTGAAACTTCTATCGAAGAAGTAGAAATCCGTTCTGTACTTACATGTGAAACCGGTCGCGGTGTATGTGCTAAGTGTTACGGACGTGATCTTGCTCGTGGTACAGTAGTTGAGAAAGGGGAAGCAGTAGGTGTTATTGCAGCTCAGTCGATTGGTGAGCCGGGGACACAGCTTACTCTACGTACCTTCCACGTTGGTGGTACGGCATCTCGTCTAGAGGCAGATTCACAGCACAAAGCTAAATTCGACGGTAAAGTTGAGTTCGAAAACATCCGCGTTGTTGTATACAACGATGGTGAAGAAGAGCACAATGTTGTATTAAGCCGTGCAGGTGAAATCAAGATTGTTAATGAAGAAGGTAAAGTCCTCATCAACTATAACGTGCCTTACGGTTGCGAAATGATGGTTGAAGATGGCGATATGGTGCCTAAAGGAGCTCAGTTATGTAAGTGGGATCCTTATAACGCCCTTATCTTCTCAGAAATTGACGGTACTATTGAGTACAAAGATATCATTGAAGGTCTAACTTTCACTGAAGATACTGATGCTCAAACAGGTCACCGTGAGAAAGTAATCGTTGACTCTAAAGACCGTACTCTAGTACCTACTTTAGCAGTTAAAGGCGATAAAGATATTCTACGCGAAAGCACACTTCCAGTAGATACACACATTACCGTTGATGATGGTGAGAAAGTATTTGCAGGTCAGGTGATTGCTAAGATTCCTAGAGCGACTTCAAAATCGAAAGATATTACCGCGGGTCTACCTCGTGTGACGGAGCTATTCGAAGCTCGTTCACCAAGTGATCCAGCTATCGTATCTGAGATTGATGGTATCGTTGAAATGGGTGGTCGTAAGCGTGGTTCTCAAGAAGTATTCGTTCGTTCTAAAGACGGTACTGATGAGAAAAAGTATCTAATTTCACTAAGCAAGCACATTCTTGTTCAGTCTAATGACTTCGTGAAAGCTGGTCAGCCATTATCTGATGGTACTATTCCAGCTCAGGATATTCTAAATATCCTCGGGCCATACGCTGTACAGTCTTACTTAGTAAATGAGATTCAGGAAGTATACCGTCTGCAGGGTGTAAAAATTAACGATAAGCACATTGAAGTTATCGTAAGCACCATGATGCAGAAAGTTGAAATCACTGATCCAGGTGATACGATGTTCCTTGAAGGCGACAAAGTAGACCGTTTCGAAGTGAACAACCGTAACGATGAGTTAATTGGTAAGTTTGTTGTAACCGAAGTTGGTGGCAGTGAGCTTAAGAAAGGAAAAATCCTAGATCGTCGTCAAGTACGCGATATCAACAACCAGTTAATCAAAGACGGTAAAGAAGAAATCCAAACGCGTGAAGCGGAACCAGCAATCTCTCGTCCTATCCTATTGGGTATTACAAGAGCTGCACTTTCTACTGAAAGTTGGTTATCTGCTGCTTCTTTCCAGGAAACTACGAAAGTACTTACTCAGGCTTCTATCGAGGCTAAGAAAGACTTCTTACGTGGACTGAAAGAAAACGTAGTGGTAGGACACAAAGTACCAGCTGGTACGGGTCTACGTGATTACAACGATATCATCGTTGGATCTACTGTTGACGAAGATGAAAGTGATGCGGAAGTAGCTGAGGTTTTCGAAACCTTAGGCGGAAGCGAAGATGATAATGCTGAAGCATAAATCATTCGCACTAACATCTATCCTATAGATTATGAAGCCCCTTCCAACCGAAGGGGCTTTTTTATGCATATATAATAGTGTAGAAGGTTAAGCTACCATTCCATACGAGCAATTTTCTCATGGCCCGCTAACCATGCGTGGTTTCCACTTTTTGAAAATCTTATAGTATAAAAATTATCATTTGACATCTTTTCCCAACTTATACCACCATCACTAGAATAAGAGATACCGGGTGTGCCAACGGCAATAATCTCTTTAGCATTACTATTGGGGAGGTACCGAATAGAAGACCTATACCCCGGTGATTGGCCATCAGCGATAAGTTGCCAGGTTTTTCCTCCATCCGATGTAATCGCTTTGTTCGATACATTCATTTCTTTATCCGACCAATCCCCTCCAATAATGACACCATGCATCGTATCATAAAAATGAAGCGAGAATATCCCAGTCATTTGCCCGCCTGAAATAATAGGTGTATCAAATACTTCCCAAGAAGTGCCAGCATCCGTACTTCTGAAAACACGAGCATCCATTCCACCACTTACTACCCAGATGGTTTCATCAATCATTTGAACATTGGAGTTACTGGCTGCAAAACCTGCCTCACCCTCAACGGTAGGTGGTAAATTATCACAGGGTATCTTATTCCATGACTCTCCATAATCTTGTGATATAATGATAGACAAACACCCGTCGGTTGGATCACCCATCGCTACACCAAGTCCACTTTCGTTAAAAGTAAGTGCGTCATAAAATACATTAGGGTGTTCCTCAGTATATACTAAACTCCAATCCTTCCCTTGATTGGATGATTTGTACAGTAATGCTGGGTTGGCAATACTGAGTACAAATATGGACCCATCGTAGCTTGCAATTGATCTAAACTCAGGAGTAAGGGTGTCATAGCTTAGTGTATCAAAGCTCCAGGTCATCCCAGAATTAGTTGTATGCCCTACAATTCCATCATTGGCAGCAAACCATACAGTACTATCATTCAGGACCTCTAAAGCCCGTATACTAAGTCCCTGCATATCTTGAGTGGTTATGGTGAAGTCAGTTATCGGCTTCGATGGGGATGTACAGTTAGTATTCCCCAAAGCTAGGATTGTGATATAAAAGAGATACTTCATTTTACTGCCGAGAGCTTAATCTCAACCTTTGCGTTAATTGGAAGGGCGCTTACTTCAACTACAGCTCGTGCTGGAGGGTTTTCTGGGAAATAAGTGACGTAAATATCATTGAATGCACTATAATTATCCATGTCATCTAGAAAAACTTGGGCTTCAACAACATCCGAAAGCTCATAACCAGCAGCATTTAAAATGGACTGTATGTTCTTAATAGTTTGATGGGTTTGGGAAGCTAAATCATCGCCAGCTAGCGCTTGTTTCTCAATGTCGTAACCAACTTGGCCTGATACAAATATATGATTACCAACCTGAATCGCTTGTGAGTAAAGTGGAGATGCAGGACGTCCTTCCACTTGAATAACTTTGCGTTCCATACTATAGTTCTCACTGTGCTTCATGACTTCAACGTCGGAATGGGTACAAGAAAGAATAAGAATAGGTAATAGGAGTAGGGTAGTTAGGTGTTTCATTAATGGCAATATTTGAATGATTATAGGTAACAGAAGGAGTT
The DNA here is from genome assembly GCF_000375465.1 of Balneola vulgaris DSM 17893. NCBI lineage: Bacteria > Pseudomonadati > Balneolota > Balneolia > Balneolales > Balneolaceae > Balneola > Balneola vulgaris. The sequence continues at coordinate 63,187 of NZ_AQXH01000007.1, read as the reverse complement.
ACTTATTGCCATCTAGAAAATCAAGACATAAAAAAACCCACTTTGAAATAAAGTGGGTTTTTAAAAATTGGTTTGAGCTTAGTGCTTAACCTTTAGAAACACCTTCGATACTCTCTAATAGCCCTTCAGCTTCTTTGATGAGATCATCCGCTTTTTGCTTGGCTTCTAATACTACCTTGTCGCCTTTGTCTTTGGCTTCAGAGATTAGGTGTTGTTTCTCAGCTCTAAGCTGTTCAATCAGATCATTCAATTCATCACGGTAATTGCTCAATTGATAAGAAAGTTTATCTCTTGTGTTTTTACCGGTGTCAGGTGCGTATAAAAGTGCTAATACAGTACCCGCTAATGCACCTGTTAATAATCCTGCTAAAAAATTTCCTGACTTGTTCATAACTAAATCCTTTTAAGTAATCCTTTTAATACTCTAACAAGAATACTTAATAGTAGTTCCAAAAACTATCGATACAGTGAAATATTTTTTAAAATTAATGTTCTTTGATCATATCAGATTTTAAGCCCTTGCGGGTAAAATTTTTCTTAATCCACACTATAACTTGTTTAAAGCCTACTGAGATAGCAGGGGTAATAAACAAGGTGAAGATTACGCCAAAGAATAATCCACCAATTACGGTTTTAGCTAATGGTGACCATATTTCAGAGCCAGACCCTAGTTCTAGTGATAGAGGGATCATAGAGCATATAGTGGTTATAGCGGTTAGTAATATTGGGCGCATTCTACGCTTACAAGCATCCAGAATACCCAATATAAAAGGAGATCCATCGCTTAAATCATAAGCAATTCCTCGAGTTCTCAAATGCATATAATCCACTAGTACAATTCCGTTATTCACGATTATACCCACTAACATAAAGAGACCGATGTTACCCGTAGTACTTAATGGTGAGCCTAAGATGATAAGCGATAACAGCGCACCAAAAATCGCCATAGGAATACATAACCAAATTACGAAGGGGTCGCGGAAGTTCTCGAATAGAGATGCCATAATCATGAACATAAGTACAAGAGCGGCTAAACCAGCGTAAAGGAATTGCATCATACCTTCCTGAGTTTCGCGAGTGGCTCCTGTAAATTCATATCTATAGCCTTCGGGCATTACCACTTCGGCTTCAATATAATCCGTGATCATCTGTCGGTATTCGTTAGCATCGCCGTTAAACTGAATGCTTACATCTAATAAAATCTCACGGTTTCTCTTCTGATAAGAATCTACACCTTTAGTGGGTTTGAATTCACCAACTGCCATTACAGGTACTCGTTGGTCTTCATATTGAAGTACTTCTAAGTCGAAAAGGTCTTCACGTGATTTTAGAGAGTTTTTTGCAGTACGAATTTCAATAGGTATTTCACGACCTGCTACACGGAAGTATCCTGCTTGATTCCCAAGAGTCTGAGTTCGAAGGGCATTAGCTACATCCCGAACACCTGCATTCATGAGCCCAACACGGTTTCTGTCAATGATGAACTGAAGCTCTGGTGTTGGATCTGTTCGCCCATTATCAACGGATGTGATATTGGGATCCTCTAAGAACTTATCTTCAATTTTCTTGGATATCTTAAGTAATTCGGTCATCTCAGGGCCAATTAAACTCAATCGAATAGAGCCACCACCTGACCTAAATCCTCTTCCTCCAAAGTTGAATCCACCACCTTCAACGGATGCTCGTACCGACACCCCAGGGGATGTAAGCTCTTGCCTAATACTAGCAGCGAGTTCATTACTCGTGATAGTTCGTTCTTCTAGTGGAACCAGTTTAAGAGTAAAACTCCCGCGATTGGTTTGCTCTGAAAATCTACTTCTACCAATAGAGGAAACAACCGTTTCAATTTCTTCTTTAGCTAAAAGCTGTTGCTCAAATTGATCCATCACTTCGATGGTCTTAACTAAACGAGTTCCTTCTGCAAGTGTGATGTTCACATCCACTTCACCTGAATCTGTTTCAGGGAAACCTTCTTTTGAAATATTTTGGAATAGAAAAACAGTACCAATAATAATCCCCATCAATAATAAAGAGGGAATCCATTTATGGCGCAATAACCATTTTAGAATTAGCCCATAGCCACCTTCAAGTTTATGGATGGCCTTAAACATGAAGTTACGCTTATTGAACTGCTTGCCATCCAATACTAATACCGAAAGTACAGGTACAAGAATTACAGATGAAAGGAATGAAATGGTAATCGCAAAGCTGATGGTGATAGCGAATTCTTTAAAGAATATTCCTTGAATTCCGGTTATCATCGTAATCGGAATAAATACACCGAGTGTTGTAAGGGTTGAACCTAGTAATGGTCCCACTACTTCATTGGTTCCTGTTAAAGCCGCTTCAAAACGATCCATACCGTCTTCAAGTTTCCGAGCGATACTTTCAGCTACTACAATCGCATTGTCTACAAGTAAACCGATTGCAAGAGCTAAAGCTGATATGGTAAAGATGTTCAAAGTTAAATCAGCCGCATACATGGTTGCAAAGCTGGTAGCAATAGACACAGGAATAGAGGTAGCAACTACTAAGGAAATTCTCCAACCTCCCATAAATATCAGAATAACGAGGATCACTACAATTAGTGCTCCAAGGGCAGATTGAGCAAGATTATTTATGGAATCTTCAATGGATTGTCCTTCATCAGAAAGAATTTGAAGAGTTACTCCCGGTGGTAATATTTCATTGATTTCCGGAACGGCTTCTTTTACCGCATTAACTACATCAAGTGTGTTGGCATCGGAGTTTTTTTGTACTTCTATAGAAACACTATTATTGCCATTTACCTTTACCAAGCTGGTTACTTCTGTAAAGCCATCGGATACATCTGCAACGTCTTCTACTCGAATAGGAATACCGTTTTCAGATACTTTAACAATCGTTTTCTTAATCTGCTCAACACTTTCATATAGAGATTCTGCTCGCACACTATAGCTGATATTTTGAGCTACAATGTTACCGATAGGCAATTGAGTGTTATTAGAGCTAATCGCATTTTCTAACTCAGCAGGTACAATATTATGCTGAGCCATAGCCATGGGGGTAATGTCTACATAGATACGACGCTCAAGTCCACCTCGTGTATCAGCGGATGCTAAACCAACAATACGCTCTAAATTAGGCTCCACCATATCGATGGCTAAATTCCTAAGCTCATCAAGCCCTCGTAGAGAAGAGTTGATACTTAGCTGCATGATAGGCCTACTTTCAGGATCAAATTGGAAGATAACTGGTTCACGTGCCTGAGCAGGTAAATCATCTCGAATCTGATCAATGGCCTTCTGAACTTTTAATTCCGTCTCACGAATATCGGTTCCTTCGTATAACCGTAGAATCACAAAAGCACTTCCACGGCTTACTCGTGCATCAAGAGATTCTATACCTTCAATTGCAGATACAGCTCCTTCAATAGGGGTAACGATTAATCGGTCGATGTCCTCAGGGGCTACATTCTGATATCCTGAAGAAATTGCAAGTACCGGTATATTTAAACTTGGGAAAAGTGTAACTCTCAAGTTCGTAAGCGAAAACACTCCAAAACCCACTAAGATCAAAGTACACATGATCACAGTGATTGGACGTTTTAAGAAGCCATCAGTAAGCGTTGGTTTTTTCATAATGTTACCTCTATTGAGAACTTTAAACGGTCACTTGCTTTGATTCTTCAAGGGGATCAATCTTATTCACCGACTCAAACCCCATATTCTCTACCCCTTTATTGATCATTTTGTAGATACAAGGCACCACAAAAAGCATCAGGATGGTAGACATCGTAAGTCCACCAATTACGGTTCTAGCCATAGGACTCCAAGTCTCAGAACCTGAACCAAGTTCAAGGGCAAGTGGCACCATAGAGAGAATTGTAGTGAGTGCGGTCATTAAAATTGGTCGTAGTCGACGAGTGGCACCTTTCAAGATGGCATCATGGCGACTATTACCACGCGACTGTAAAATCTTGATGTAGTCAATCATCACAATACCATTGTTCACCACAATACCAGACAACAGTATCAACCCAACCATGGAGGTTACACTAATAGCTGTTCCAGTAATGCCTAACATGATTAACACACCTGACAGTGCAAGTGGAATGGTAAAAATGATGATAAATGGCTCAACTAAACTTTCGAACTGAGAGGCCATTACCATGTAGGTTAAGATACCTGCAATTGCGAAGGCGATAAGTAAGAAGTTGAACGACTCCGCTTGTTCTTCAGCGGAACCAGCTAAGGCGTATCTGTATCCATCAGGCCACTCAATGTCATTAAGAAGCGTTCGAGCTTCAGCAGTAGCTGATTTTAAATCAACGCCGTCTAGCTCAGTCATAATTTCAACTACTCGTTCTTGGTTGATACGAGTTACATTGGTTGGACCTGTATAACGCTCAATGCGCGCGAGGTTACTTAAAGGCAACCATTGCCCACCTGCGGTTTGAATTTGAATGTCTTGAAGGTCTGTAGAAGCAGCTTTTTGGCGCGGGTCTAATTCTACCTTGACCTCGAACTCAACTCCTTGATCTACGAAACTGGTAGCGATGTTACCCTGAACAGCATCACTTACGGCACTAGCAACTTGATTGGTGGTCATACCAACCAAAGAAATACGTTCGCGATCCATAATAAGGCGCAGTTCTGGTCTACCTTGATCAGCTGTACTATATGCGCTTAATACACCATCAATTTGAGTTATTTTTTCCTTCACTCCATCTGAAAGTTCCTTTTTCACTTCAGGATCAAAACCAAAAATCTGTACGATTAATCCATTTTCACCGTCTGGGCTTAATGGATCTTGAATGATCTCTTGAATGTCTACACCAGGAACAATACTTAGCTTGTTGATGATATCGCTGGCAATCTCAAACTGCGTTCTATCTCTTTGATCCTGTGGAATAAGCTCGACACGAACAGTACCTGTAAAGCCACCAGGATTATCAGCTCCTTCAATACCTTCTTTATCACCATAGTCAGAAACGATGATGCGTGCTTCAGGGATCTCTTGTTGAATGATAGATTCTACCTGAAGAATTGATCGCTCAAGCTCCAATAAACTCACCCCAGGCTCTCGGTTAACTTGTAGTGTAAATGCATTCTCATCTACACGTGGGAAGAACTCACCACCTAGAAAATTAAATATAGGTAGTGTAATCACGAAGAATAGAAATGCTGAGAATACTATTAAACCACTCTTGTTAAGTGCTTTGTCGAGTTTCTTGGAATAAGATGCTTCGAGTCGATCTAGCGTACGGCTAAAAAAATCAGCGATTTTGTTTTGGCTTTCGAATGAACGCTCACCGTCTTTAAAAAACTGCGAAGTCATCATTGGAATAAGCGTTAATGCAACCAGTGATGAAACGGAAAGCGAGAATGAGATAGTTAGTGCAAGGTCTCGGAATAGGAAGCCTGCAATGCCCGGTACAAAAAGAATAGGTAGGAATACAACTAGGGTAGTTAAGGTTGAAATAACTACTGGCACAGCCACCTCTTTGGCACCCATTATGGCTGAGTCTTTGCGGTTATAACCTTCTTCTCTAAATCGGAATATGTTTTCCAGTACTACAACGGCATCATCCACAACAAGCCCAACAGCAAGGGTTAAACCTGAAAGCGAAATGATGTTTAAACTTAACTCTGCGAAGTCCATCACCGCAAAGGTGGTGATAATGGATACTGGAATCGAAATGGCAATAATAAGTGCCGATCTTCCACTTCTTAAAAAGGCTAACAGAATTAGGATAACAAGAATAATAGCCTGAATACCTGTTAACAATAAGTTTTGAATCGAAGACTTAATGAATTCAGCTTTATCGGTAAGAATTTTTACCTCAACATCAGCAGGCAAACTCTTCTTAATTTCATCTAAACTTTCAATAATCGCTTCTGAAGCTACTACTACATTGGCATCGCTTTGGCGGTAAACATTTAGGATCACACCGTCTTTTCCATCAATCTTAACGTTGCCTATAGGTTGTGCGATTCCATCTTCTACTTTAGCTACATCTCGCAAGAATAGGGATTGGCCATCACGAACTGCAACAATGGTGTTTTTAATCTGCTCTACACTTTTAAGTTCACCCATCGTACGAAGCGAGTAAACCGTGTTGCCTTCCGTTAACTGCCCAGCAGGAATTTGAATGTTTTCAGCGGCAAGTTTATTCGAAATCTGAGCAATAGTTAAGTTATAGAAACGCATTTTTTCGTTGTCTATAACCACATTAATCTGACGCTCTAATCCACCCGACGTTTCTGCTGATGCGATGCCGTTTACACGCTCGATGCGTTGCTCAAGAATTTGAGTGGCATAGGTTCTTAAGTCGCGTGGACTTCGTGCATCGGAAGTAACCGCAAGAACAACAATAGGTTCTTGGTTGGGATCATAACTAAATACCAACGGTGTTTCTGCATCCCTTGGGATAGCTCGACTTACAAAACTAAGTTGTTTTCGAACATCGTTTTCAGCTTCATAGAGATCAATGCCCCAGTTAAAACTAAGTTTTACTACGGAAGCCCCTTGGCTTGAAAGTGAACGAACACGACGTATACCACTAATACTTCCTACTTGCTCTTCAATAGGGCGAGTGATTAGGGTCTCCATATCTTCAGGGGCTACCCCTTCATAACTGGTATAAACAGTGATGGTTGGAAACGATACATCAGGATATAGATTCAGACGCAGCTGAAGCACTCCGAATACCCCAAACCCGATAAGAATCAGGCTGGTCATTAAAAAGGTTATAGGCCGCTGTACGGCTAATTTTGATAAGCCACCCATCTTAATTACTCGCTGTATTAGCGTTACGTAAACTATCCATCAAAGCACGGCGCTCTTCTTGATTCATGTTCTGCATGCGCTCTCTTAGCTTCGTACGATCTTCTTCACTCATATTTCCACCAGCACGAGCAGCACCGCCCGCACCTCTTTGGCGATTTGGTTGATCCGTGTTGCTATCAACTGTTTGTTGAGTAGGTGATTGGAAACTAGCACCTGAGGCTACTCTAATTTTTCCACCATCTTGTAATCCGTTTTGCCCCGTAACTACGATTTGTTCGCCTGGCCTTAAACCACCTAATACTTCAAGTTTGTCTCCTTGTTCAATGCCTAGATCAAGTTTGCGCAGTTCAGCAACAGAATCGCCAACCGACACAAACACAGAATATGTTCGGTCTAACTGAATAGTGTTTGATTCAGGGTCTACCACAGTTTCTACTTTTTCTACTAATGCACTACGAGAAACTACTATAGCCCGTGGTTTATTCACGATATCAATTACCGTTTCAGTTAATACGCCGGGGTAAATTGAAGAACCAATCTCTGTTAAGGTAATTACAACTTCACCTAAACCCGTTGTAGGATCTAATTGTGGGCTTTTACGTGAAACCACTCCTGAAGCCGTTGCTTCAGCTTCACTAGAAACTCGAAGCTTAACAGGTTGCCCTATTTTTACTACTCTCCAGTCTTGAACAGGTAAATATACTCTAGTTTCGTAGCCAACTAGGTTAGCAATTTCGTACAGCGCTTGCCCTGCACTTGCGATATCACCTTCAGCGCCATTTCTAGCAATAACTACCCCGCGTACAGGAGACTTCACTTCCGTATTGTTGAAGTTTTCTTGTGCTTGAGTGAGTGATGCTTTGGCTGACTGGTACTGTGATAAACTACTTCTATAAGTAGCGAAGGCATTATCATATTCAGCTTGGCTAATAGAATTGGATTCTAATAAACTCTGCTGGCGAGCAAACTGAGTGCTGTCTCGTTGGATAGCTACTTTAGCCTGCTCAAGTTGAGCCTGTGCTTGATTCAATTGATCTTTGAATGTGGCATCATAAATTTTAGCAAGAATTTGACCTTGGCGAACAGTATCACCTAAATCAGCGTAAATTTTTACTATGCGGTTACTTACTTGAGGGGTTACCGCTACAATATCTTGTGCCTTAATGGTTCCGAATGAACGCACTTGTTCAGCGATAGGCTGTCGTGTTACGGCTTGTGTCTCAACACTTGTAACTCTCCCGCTCCCAAAATTTCCTCCACCAAATCGAGAAAACCGGTCACTATTTGATGATGAATCGTCGTTGCTACCACATCCGATCAGGATTAATGCTAAGGTAGAGGCTAATAAGGTAAATTTATTCACGTCTGTAAAATTGAATTAGTTTTGGGCAAATGACATTTAAGTCACTGAAATAGTTCGCAGTCAATAAAAGAGATATTCAAAAATCCTTGAGAATTGTCGATTTCCTTAATGAATAGCACATTATGATTGCGTATTATTAGACGACAATTTTTCAACAAACTCTCGCTACCGAATGAAATTTTTTATAGACACTGCTAATCTTGAAGAAATCCAAGAAGCCAACAACCTAGGCGTGTTGGATGGAGTAACTACCAATCCAAGCCTTTGTGCTAAAATTGGAGTTAGAGACTTCGAAGGCCACATCAAAAAAATCTGTGATATTGTTGAGGGTGATGTATCAGCAGAAGTGGTTTCAACCACCTATAATGAAATGGTTGAAGAGGGTAGAAAAATCGCTAAAATCGCTGATAACGTAGTTGTGAAAATTCCTCTCATCAAAGATGGAATTAAAGCGATCAAAACTTTTTCTGACGAAGGGATCAAAACAAACTGTACGCTTTGTTTCTCACCAACTCAAGCACTGATTGCCGCTAAAGCAGGTGCTACATATATCTCTCCATTCATGGGGCGTTTGGATGATATCTCAAGCAATGGCTTACAGCTCATCGAAGATATCGTACAGATTTACTTGAATTACGGATTTGGTACAGAAGTACTAGCGGCGAGTATCCGCCACCCAATGCACGTGGTAGAATGTGCTAAAGTAGGTGCAGATGTTGGAACTATGCCACTAAACGTGATCATGGGCATGTTAAAGCACCCACTAACCGACATCGGCTTAGATAAATTCTTACAAGATTGGGACAAACTACAGGAAAGCCTGAAAGAAGGGTAATTCCTTAGTAAACGCACTGTTTTATAAGCCACCTTTAGTTCAATAAGGGTGGCTTTTTTTATGTCGATTATATTAGTCAGCCAAACTGATTGGTTTAAAGCTATTTAGCATATCACTTTTTTACTTTTTTGATTCCCCTGCCTACATTCCGATTCATATCAATTAAAAAATCGCAATGAGAAAAATTTATCTATTACTGTTTTTATTCCTGTTTGGGATCACAGGATGTATGTCGCCAAAGAGCGAGCTGGCTAAAAAAGCCGAAAATATTACCATTATCAGAGATGACTTTGGAGTGCCTCATATATATGGTAAAACCGATGCCGATGCCGTATTCGGGTTAATGTATGCTCAAGCTGAAGATGACTTCAATCGTGTTGAGCGAAATTATATATGGGCCATTGGTCGATTGGCCGAAGTGGAAGGCGAAGATGCAATTTATAGCGATTTAAGAGCTCGCCTTTTCATGACTAAAGAAGAAGCCATTGCAAATTATGAAAACGCACCTGCTTGGCTAAAAGAATTATGTGATGCTTGGGCGGATGGGTTAAACTATTACTTAGAAACACACCCAGAAGTAACACCAAAGCTTATTACTGAGTTTGAACCATGGATGCCAATGTATTTTAGTGAAGGTTCAATCGGAGGGGATATCGAACGCGTTTCAACACGCCGAATCAAAGCCTTTTACGAAAACAATGAGTCGCTTTCACTCAATGAGTTTGGAAACGGCCTTACAGTAACGGATCCATATGAAGAGCCAAAGGGTTCAAATGGAATTGCTATTTCAGGTGAACTAACAGAGTCGGGCAATGCGATGTTGCTTATTAACCCGCACACCTCATTCTATTTTAGAGGCGAAGTACATGCAGTTAGCGAAGAAGGGCTAAATGCTTACGGCGCGGTTACTTGGGGACAATTTTTCATCTACCAAGGATTTAATGAAAAAACAGGCTGGATGCATACTTCAACCTATACGGATGTTATCGATGAATTCAAGCAGGTGATTGAAGAACGCGATGGTAAGAAAATGTATAAGTATGGAGATGAGTGGAGAGAAGTTGAAGAAAAAGAGGTAACCCTGAAGTACAAAGAGGGCGATACCATTAAAGAACGCACCTTCCCAATATACAGAACTCATCATGGACCAATTACTCATATGATTGACGGGCAATGGGTTGCAACCGCGATGATGTGGGAACCTGTTAAAGCTCTAGAACAATCTTATACACGAACAAAAAAGAGCAATCATGATGAGTTCCGTGAAATGATGGACATCAAAACCAACTCATCTAACAACACGGTTTACGCTGATGCTGATGGCAACATCGCTTACTATCATGGAAACTTTATTCCAGTACGGGATGATAACATAGATTACACCAAACCGGTGGATGGAAGTGATCCTGCTGCCGATTGGCAAGGACTACATCCTGTAGATGAGGCTATTACTCTATTGAATCCGGGCAATGGTTGGATTCAAAATAGTAACTCAACACCATTTACAGCGGCAGCTGAGTTCAGCCCAAAAAAGGAAGATTACCCAAGTTATATGTCTAGAATTCCTGAAAACTTCCGGGGATTGCATTCACGCCGATTACTCCCTGAAGTAGAGAACCTTACTTTGGATGGTTTGATTGAATTAGCGTATAGTCCTTTAGTGCCGGCATTCGATGAGTTGATCCCAGGCGTGGTTCGTGCTTACGATCAGTCATCAAACAAACACGGAGTACCTGCTGAGGCTATTGAAGTATTACGTGATTGGGACTTCACTACAGGCACAGAATCAGTTGCTATGACCATCGCTCACTTTTACGGAATGAACTATATGCGCAATGGGAAGGCGCCTAGCGGGCTAAATATGATTGAACGATTCTCATACTATGGGAATAAAGCTCCATTTAAAGAACGGCTTGAAATCTTAAAAACGACCTTAGATCAGATAGAAGAAGATTTCGGTACATGGAACATCGCTTGGGGTGAAGTGAATCGTTTCCAGCGCTTAGATGGAAGCATTCAGCCTCACTTTGATGACAACCAACCTAGTTTACCAGTTGGCTTTGCCTCGGGTAGATGGGGAGCTTTAGCTTCATATGGTGCTCGAACTTATGACACGAAAAAACTCTACGGTACTTCAGGGAATAGCTTTGTAGCGGTAGTAGAGTTTGGCGAGAAAGTAAAAGCGAAAAGTATCCTAGCCGGTGGACAAAGTGGGGATCCAGACTCACCACATTTCTACGATCAAGCACAGCCTTATATTGATGTAGACTTTAAGGATGTTGCCTACTACAGAGAAGATGTAGAAGCACGTGCTAAAGAAACGTACAAGCCGGGTAAGAGAAACTAATTAAAGAATATCTACCAAAGAAAAAGGCCTCCACGTGGAGGCCTTTTTTATTTCAATAGGAAATGGAAAAGACGTAGGTATTAGTCTTCTCCTAAGAATGGATATCTATAATCGGTTGCAGGAACAAATGTTTCCTTGATCGTACGTGGAGATACCCAACGTAATAAGTTGATCATAGAACCAGCTTTATCGTTCGTACCAGAACCTCTTGCACCACCAAATGGCTGCTGACCTACAACGGCGCCTGTTGGCTTATCATTGATGTAGAAGTTACCAGCAGATTGCTCAAGGCGCTTAGTAGCTAATTCAATAGCGTAACGGTCTTGGCTAAAGATAGAACCTGTTAATGCATATGGAGAAGTTGAATCTACTAGATCTAACGTAGCTTCGAATTCATTCTCATCGTACACATAAATAGTGATTACTGGTCCAAAGATCTCTTCACACATTGTTGTGTACTTAGGATCTTTTGAAAGCAATACCGTAGGCTCAATGAAGTAACCTTTCGACTTATCGTAGTTACCACCTGCAATTACTTCAACATCATCACTGGCTTTAGCATCGTCGATGTATTTTGCAATTTTATCGAACGACTTCTCGTCAATTACGGCATTGATGAAATTGCTGAAGTCTTCAGTTCCACCCATTTTGAAGGTCTTAAGATCTTCAACTACATAATTCTTCACATCTTCCCATAGGTTGTTTGGGATGTAAGCACGAGATGCTGCAGAACACTTCTGTCCTTGGAACTCAAATGCACCTCTTGAGATAGCTGTAGCCACTTCTTTTGCTTTCGAAGATGGGTGAACCATAATGAAATCCTTACCACCTGTTTCACCAACAATACGTGGATAAGACTTATACTTATAAATGTTCTCACCGATAGTTTTCCAAATGTGCTGGAATACGCCTGTACTACCAGTGAAATGGATTCCTGCAAAATCAGGGTGAGAGAAAATGATATCGCCAGCAGTTGGGCCGTCAACATAGATTAAGTTGATAACGCCATCAGGTACACCTGCTTCACGGAATACTTCCATTAATACATTTGCAGAGTAAATCTGAGTGTATGCAGGCTTCCAAACAATAGTGTTACCCATCATAGCAGCAGAAGTAGGTAAGTTACCAGCAATGGCCGTAAAATTGAATGGAGTTAGAGCAAATACAAAGCCTTCTAATGGGCGTTGCTCTAAACGGTTCCAGATGCCTTCTGAAGATTCAGGCTGCTGAGCATAAATCTGAGTCATGTATTCAACATTGAAACGTAGGAAATCGATGATTTCACAAGCAGAATCAATCTCAGCTTGGAATGCATTTTTAGACTGACCTAGCATGGTTGCCGCATTCATTTTAGCGCGGTAAGGGCCTGCAATTAATTCAGCCGCTTTCAAAAAGATACTAGCACGGTGTTCCCAGCTCATAGCAGCCCAGTCGGCTTTGGCTTCAAGAGCAGCATCAATCGCTTGCTTTACGTGAGAAGCATCACCTTCACTAAAGTATCCTAAAATGTGCTGGTGGTCGTGTGGTGGCGACATTGGTTTTTTATTGTCGGTAGTCTCTAGCTCGCTTCCGATATACATAGGTACATCAACTTGCTTAGAGCGTGCTTCTTTTAGTGCTTCCTGTAGTTCCTTGCGTTCAGGCGAACCCGGCGCATAGCTTAAGATAGGTTCGTTTATTGCTGGAGGGACATTAAAAAATCCTGTAGCCATAGTGTTCAATGTATTTTAAATTCTAAATTTAGAGGCCAGAATATACGGCTTTGATGCCTGATTATGAAACGTAGTGCCGAGCTGTTACATCATGAAACCTATGCCATTAAATCAGAAAAACAGCTTAATTCCACCATGGTATAACGAGAACAATCCCCACGTATCAACAAGGGCGTGGGCTAGAATCATAGCATAAAGGTTTTTCCCACTTTTGTAGTACATCCCTCCAAAAACCAAAGCCGCAGCTAGAATCCCAAACATGCCACTTATACCCTGGAAATTATGCGCGGCTGCAAAGAATATAGCAGTGCTTACTACTATAATTACTCCTTTGTATTTAAACGACGCTAAATATTTCTCTAATAAAGCAAAGAGAAAACCCCTATAAAATATTTCCTCTGCAATGGCGGCGCTAAGCATAGCTTTCCACCAATAGTTTATTACAAAGGATGTATTACCCTTTAAAGCCCCGTATGCTGAGTAATCTATAGGTTCATTAAGTACCCATTGAACCAAAGGGTTTAGTAAGTTGCTGATTCCCACTACAATGATGAGCGCTGTTATAACGCCCCACTTGAATGTCTCGTAAATGGATGGAGATTTAAGTCCCAAGCTCCAAACCGTTCTTTCTCTATAATATGTGAATGCTAATATTAGTATTGCTACAATGGGCACTTTCCAAGGAAATCCAATCCATGGATATAATGCGAGAAAGCTGAATGTACACAGTGCGAGTACATCAATTAATATATTAGATGTATTCTGAGATGGTTTTTGATGTTGTACTGTCATAAGCTAGAGTCGAAAATTTAAGATGACTCTTACTTCATGGGCAGGATGTGGTTACAGAGCTATATCAGTTTTAAAAAATATTTACGAATCTAAACTTTCTAGGAAGTCTTCTGCTTTTTTGAGATGAGCATTCAAAGTCTCTTCACTCATTTTATCCAAATTACTGAGTAGCATATTTAAACGTGGATTGCCGTCAAAGAAATCTCGGTGAACATGCATAAACCGCCAAAAGAGCCCGTCCCAAACATCGTTCCAGTCGGCTTTTCCATAATCACTCATTTTCTTAATGTAATTACTGCTACTTATATAGGGTTTGGTGGCCATTAATCCGCCATCAGCAAACTGACTCATGCCATACACATTAGGAACCATCACCCAATCATAGGCATCAATGTACATTTCCATAAACCACTTATATACTTCATCGGGATCGAATTCACAGAGTAGCATAAAGTTGCCGAGCACCATCAATCGTTCAATGTGATGGTTGTATCCCGTTTTCAATACTTTTTGGATTGCATCATCGATGGGTGGGATACCTGTGCTTCCATCATAAAAAGAGGTAGGTATAGATCGCTTAAAATTCCAATAATTGGTAGTTCGCTGTTGAATACCCTTCTTTTCATAAAGACCACGAATAAATTCACGCCAGCCAATTATTTGTCGAATAATTCCTTCCAACGAATTGATACGAATATCATGCTGCTCGGCATAATCTAAGGCTTCTTGAATAACGAATTGAGGATTAAGTAATCCTACATTCATCAAAGGGCTTAGTACACTATGGTTTAGTATTCTTTTGTTAGAAAGGATGGCATCTTCGTAAGGACCAAATTCATCAAAACGGGTTTTAAAAAATTGTTGAAGCCATTCTTTAGAACTTTCAAAGTCAATCGGATAGAGCTGTATTTCAGCTAATTCCCCATAGTTATCCTCGAAGTGTCCCTCAACATACGTTCTGGCCTCTTTATAAAATAAGCTCTCATTTGGAAACTCAACCTCTGGTGGTTGTTTATCCTTGGGATATTTTTTTCGATTGTCTTCATCGAAGCTCCATTGTCCTCCCATGGGAGAGTCTTCACCTTCTAATAAAATGCCCTTTTTCTTGCGTTCATCTTTATAGAAAGAGGAATGGAAAAACTTCTTGTTCTTACCACCGAACCAGTCTTTTAAATCTTCTCGGCTATTAAGGAATAACGGGCTCTCTGATTCTTGTAATTCAATATCAAACTCCTTAGCCGTTTCTTTGATCCGCTTCGATAAATAGTAGTCAGTAGGATCTATATAGTGTATAGTTTCAACACCCCGCTCTTTCGCTAGATGCATGATCAGTTTTCTTATATCGGATAACTCATCGGTGGCTTCTATATAGTGCGTTTCTTTTCCCTGATCCGCTAAGTATGATTCATAGAACTTCATGGAAGCCCTATGAAAGGCAATTTTCTGTTTATGAAACTTATACTGATTAAAAAAGAGGTCCTCTTCAATAAGAAAGAAGGAGGCATCTACTTCAAATAATGGAGATTCTTCAAAAAGTTGATGGGGGAATATTAGTACAATGGTGGTCATGAAGTAGCTTTTGTTAAGGCCTTTTGTTTATTTCGGCGACATCGTTCGCTGCAATACTTCACATCATCCCACACGCGTTCCCATTTTTTGCGCCAAGTAAATGGGCGACTACAAATCGGACATATTTTCTGCGGGAGATGTTCTTTTTTCAAAGCCTATGCCTCCAATTGTTTAAGCTCTTTTTTAGCCAAATTCCAAAACTTGAAAAATGAAGGATAGTATCCTTTTACATCAAACATCCAATCACGAGTATCTTCATGACCTTCAAAGTGAGAATTGGTGGGATGTTCTTTGTAGTATATTTCATTGGGTGAATAGCTAGCTATGAAATCATCAAACTCACCTACAAAAACCTGAAGTCCGGGGATATTTTCACCTAGCTTTAAAGTAAAATCAATGCATGATTTCGACACTGGGAACTGTTTAAATAAGGACGGTTCTAAGATTAATATTCGATTAGCATCGGCATCTTCTCGCCACTTTGGATCTAAGTTATAATAGGAATATAGCAGTGTGGGAACTTCGGTATTAAGTGCTAATGTATCGCTAGTAGGTAAGGGCGTTTCTTTATGAAACGAGACAGTAGAAATTAGGCGTTCAGGAATGTCGAAGTCGTTAAATGCTTCATAGGGCACATCTAAAAAAGTGCCTGATTGATGCGTATTACAATATTTGTTGATGTTCTCTTGGTTCGCAAAATACTTCTTATTGCTGTTAGAGCCAGCAACCCATTGCCAGCTCAATGAATTACTTGCTAAATCACCGTCCAACAAATGATAGTACATCCATTGTGAAGGCGCCCACCAATGAGCTTTGCCAATGTTGCAAGCAATAGAAGCTATATACATTCTTACATGATTGTGTAGATAGCCTGTTTGGTAGAATTCCTCAATGGCTGTATCAATAGCTTCGATTCCTGTATTGGCATTAATCAAAGCAGAGGGAACATCATGATGCTGAACTTGAGGCTGAGGATGGCGAAGGTCTTCAAAGATTTGCGCGCCCTTTGATAACCAAATGAGTTGCCAGTAATCTCTCCAAGCAAGTTCCTGCAAAAACTTTTGGATCTCACTGGTTTGGAAGCCACGTTCTAGAGTGATTTCCATTACTTGTCGTGTAGAAATAACTCCTCTGGAAATATAGGGGGACAGGTAGCTAACGTCCCCATCTATATAGTTTCTAGTTTTGCCGTAGCTAATAGGGTCTACGGTTTCAATTCGTTTAACAATATCAGTGTATGTAGTCGGAAACATGACATCACAACACCAATCAAAACGAGTTCAGTTCCGGGCTATTTGCTTAATCGTGCAGAAGCTTGTCGGAATACATAAAACATTTCAGATGCAATTTGAAGCGATCGCGCATCATACATGGTCGCCTCAAGCTTTGTGCCATCGTATTCCTTTGGGTCGTCGTAACGAATAGGTAAACGAACATCGGCCCCTGGAATAAATGGACAGTTTTCATCTGCGTGTGAGCATGTCATTACTGCAGCAAATCCTTTCGAAGGATTATCAGTATCGTCATATAGCTTTGAGAAGGCCTGAATAGTAGGACATTCTTCACCGAAAGAGATTTCATATCGTGGATTTTCTGATCCAGATTGTGAAATACTAAATCCTGCACGTTCTAAACTAGCAACGGCTCGGTCGTTGAATGCAGTAACTTCTACACCGCCAGAATAGCAATACGCTGGTACCTGAAAGTAATAGGAAGCTACCTGAGCCCATACTTGCGATAATTGAGATCGTCTCGAATTATGAGTACAAATAAAGTTAATATGTACTTCATCTTGAGCTCCAACTTTATCTACCACATACTGAACTAAATTGTCTAGAGCCGCCACTCGCTCTTCTAATAGAGCCTCTGACGTCGCTAGTTTAATCCAGGCTTTAACTTCCTTATTTATAGCGTCTACGTATTTTTTCATCCTAGCAACAACCTGAACCTGGAGCACATGCTGAGGCTGACGGAGATCCTAAATCTTGTAATTGTAACTTCGGCTTTGATTCAGGAATACCACAATTGTCCTTAGCTAAACAATCGGTATGCTTGTTCGTTAATTGGAAGTTCTTTCCATCAAATTCTAAACCATATTTGCCAATCGTATCGCCCTGGTACTCAACTTCAATATCCAAATCTTCTAAACCAAGAGTCTTTTCAGACAACTCGATAATATGCAATAACTTCTCTGGGTGAATACGGTGATCATAATCATCTGCGCTCCATAGTTGGAAGTTCACCACTTTTTCAGTTCTGATAGTTCCACCACAATCGATGAAATGCTTGGTTACCATTCCTACTTCAGTAACATGAAAGTGTCGAGGAACTAATTCACCATTAGGTAACTCAAAGGCAAATTCTTCCAGTTCGATGAGTGCTAGTTTTACTTCAGATAGTTTCATAATTGTTTGTTTTATCGCAATAATGCGATGATTTAAAATAAAATTTTTTAACAGCAGGATTTACTTTCAGGAGATTCAAATTTCCCAAATAACTCATTAAAAGAGTCGCTCACTTCTTTCCAAACAACAGGGTTGATACAATAACTAACAGATACACCCTCGATAGTTCCTTGTATTAAACCAATATCTTTAAGAGCTCTTAAATGCTGACTGATAGTAGCTTGTGCTAAGCCAAGTTCTTGAACCAAATCGCCATTTATACAAGCATTGGCATTCAATAAATAATGAATGATTGCAATGCGAGCCGGATGTGAAAACGCTTTGGCTATTAAAGCCAATCGGTTTTGTTCTTCCGTAAATAAATCAGTTTTGGTAACGCCCATGATAGAATTTTTAATTCATCGTAATATTACAATGATAAGAATTGATAAGCAACAGCTAAAAAAATAAAATGAGCAAGCGGGGTTCACTTGCTCATCCTTAAAAGTAATGTAGTGGCTTATATTTTTTTGAAAGCACTAATCGCATTATGGCCACCAAAACCAAAGGTATTGCTGATGGCAACATTCACAGGTTGCTTACGGGCTTCACCAGTAACGATATCTAATCCTTTTGGGATATTCTCATCGATATCAGTGGTGTTGATGGTAGGAGGGATAATGCCTTCTTGAATCGCTTTGATCGACAGAATAGCTTCAACGGCACCTGCAGCACCTAATAAGTGTCCAGTCATGGATTTTGAAGCACTAATTCTAAGTTTCTCAGGCGAGTCGCCAAATACCTTAGTAATGGCATTGATTTCACTTAAATCACCCACTGGTGTAGAGGTAGCATGTGTATTCACATAGTCTACATCACTCGGGTCGATACCTGCTTCTTGAAGGGCGAACTCCATTGCTTTTGCCGCACCAAGGCCTTCAGGATGGGTAGCCGAGATATGGTAAGCATCAGAAGTCATCGCTGCACCTACAACCTCAGCATAAATTTTTGCACCACGCTTTTTTGCATGCTCGTATTCTTCTAAGATGAGAGCGCCTGATCCTTCACCAATTACAAAACCATCACGATTTGAATCAAATGGACGAGAAGCTTCTTCTGGAGCATCGTTAAGCGTACTCATTGCACGCATGGCATTAAAACCAGCAATACAAGCACTAGTGATAGGTGCTTCTGAACCACCCGTAATGAATGCTTTTGCCTTACCCATTCGGATATAGTTAAAGGCATCCATTATTGCAGAGTTAGAGGTAGCACAGGCTGAAATAGCGGTATAGTTAATACCCATCAAACCAAATTTGATAGAAATCATACCGGAGGCCATATTACCAATCATCTTTGGTACAAAGAAAGGATTGAATCTTGGTACAGGTCCATTCAAGGCATAATTCTTTACTTCTTCTTCAAAAGTGTACATCCCACCTTGGCCTGAACCCCAAATAACACCTATATCAAATGGCGACATAGAACTGATATCAAGCCCACTATCATCAACGGCTTCACTTGCCGCATACAAAGCATACTGAGTATAGGGGTCGGTTCTTTTAATCTCGTTGCGATCTAAATATTTCTTAGGGTCAAAGTCTTTTAACTCGCAGGCAAACTTAGTTTTGAAATGTTCGGGGTCAAATTTAGTGATTGGAACAGCTCCACTTTTACCAGCTACAGCATTTTCCCAGAATTCATTTACCGAATTGCCTAATGGTGTTAAGGCTCCTAAACCAGTTACTACTACTCGTGTGTCTTTCATGATTTTGTTTTTGCGGGTGTTTTGATCAAGGTGTATTACTCCACACTCTTGATAATGTTTCTCCTAATGAACGTTAAAATAGATGCTTCTCTATTCATGCTTAAGTATTAATTACTTCAATAAATAGTAAATAATGAACAACTACCTATGGTTCCAAGCAACAATTTAACGGCTAAAAGATACTCACTAGTTGATTAGCCTACAATTTTTGTGAACGGCAGATACTCGAACTAGAGTGCTTTTTAAGTTTTTGTTAAGCTTTGCCTATTAAGTCTTGTGCTATAATTGAAGATGATAATACCCCAGGTAAACCAGCACCGGGATGAGTACCAGCTCCTACAAAATATAGCCCTTCCACATCTTCGGATTTATTATGAGGACGGAACCATGCTGACTGAGTAAGTATAGGTTCAACAGAAAAGGCAGATCCTTTAAAACTGTTTAACTCATTCTGAAAGTGAAGAGGATCGATGTAGTGCTCCGCTACAATATTTTCTTGAAGATCTGGTAGGTAGTTATCTTCTAAAAACTGCATAATTGCATCACGATATTTAGGAGCGAATTCTTCCCAGTCTGTCCCACTGTCTAAATGCGGAACGGGCGACAATACATAAAACCCTTCATGCCCTTCAGGAGCAATAGAAGAATCTGTAATGGTGGGCATGTGGAGGTATAAAGAGAAGTCGTCAGCTACGTGCTTCTTGTGGAAGATATCATCCAGCAACCCTTTGTATCGCTTACCCAGGATAATATTGTGATGAGCTAAGCCAGAATCTAAATATCGTTTTTTGGTACCGAAATAGATCACAAATAGCGACATACTGTACTTCGTGCGTTCAATCTTCTTATCGGTATATTTTTTACGATGAGTCGGATCGATCAAGTTTTTGTAGGTGAAGGCTACATCCGCATTCGAAACAACTAAATCAGCAGTTAGTACTTCTCCATCTTGAAGTCTGACTCCCGTTGCTTTTCCATTTTCAATCAGTATTTCATCTACTTCAGTGTTTAGCCTAAAGGTTCCTCCTTGCTCAGTAATCAGTTTCTCAAAAGCTTCAACAATTGCACCAGTTCCACCAAGAGCGTAGTGAACCCCCCATTCTCTTTCCAGATAATGTATCATGGCATAGATTGAAGTTGTGTCGAACGGATTGCCACCTACAAGTAGTGGATGGAAGGAAAAACATTGTCTCAGAAAATCATCTTTGATGAATTGAGCAACATATTTATACACCGTTTTATAAGATTGTAGCTTAATGAGATCGGGTGCTACTTTCAGCATATCACTGAATTTCAAAAAGGGTTGATCGGCTAAGTCTACAAAGCCTTTGTCAAAAATCGCTTTGGTTGTGCCTAAGAATTTCTCGTAGCCATCAACATCTCCAGGGCTGCGTTTCTTGATTTCATTGATGGTGAATTCATGATCATTGTTGTAATCGAACTTATTGCCCTCATGATCAAAAATTCGATAGAATGGATCACATGGCACAAAGGTGACATAATTTTCTCTTTTTTTGCCAGCAGCTTCCCAAATATCATCAAACATGAATGGAGCTGTTATAACGGTAGGCCCGCCATCGAATTTAAACCCGTTTTTTTCGTAAACATAAGCTCGTCCACCTAACTTGTCTCTCTTTTCAAGAACGGTAACATTATGGCCCGCAGATAATAATCGAGATGCTGCACCAAGTCCGCCAAAACCGCTACCAATTACAATAATATTCTTTTTCATAGTGATGCTTAGGTTCAGAAATTTGTGTGATAACCTAAATTAATTCCGTATCAATCCCGAAAACTCAATCATTTTCTATTTGTTTCACAAATCCTTTCACACCCTTTCGTTGTAATTGCTTTAAATCCTTTTTTGCTTTTTCTGGGTCAGTATAAGTGCCATAATACACTCGGAAAATGGTAGCTCCATTCAGTGTAATTTGTTCAACACGGCTACCTTTAACTTCGCTAGATCGCTTTTCAGCAGAGGCCAAGTCATTGTATGAACCTAGCTGAACGGTGTAGTGGGCCACTTTTAAGTCTCTAACTCGGGAGTTTTTTAAGTCACCCTTCACAAGGTATAGTTTTACGTTCGCGGTTCCTGGGCCAATCATATCAATTTCGGTTGCGGCGCCCTTGGATAAATCAATAATTCGATCTTTAGCAAAGGGGCCTCGGTCGTTTATTCGAACTCGAACCGTTTTACCGTTATCAACATTTTCTACAATTACTTCTGTGTTGAATGGCAATGTTCGATGAGCCGCTGAGATGCCATTCATGTCAAAAGTCTCGCCATTTGCCGTCAATCGCCCGTTGAAGTTTGGTCCATACCAGCTAGCAACTCCAGTTTCAATTAAACTGCCTTTTTTCGTGGGCAAGTTAGAGGTGTCGGTATAGAAATCATCTTCGTCTACGGTCTCCGTTTTATCAGAATCACTACTGGATCTTAAAACAACTCCACAGGCAGTAATTGTGGATAGTAATAGTAGAGCGAGCAGGAAGTAAAAAGTTCTTTGCATAAGATGATGTTTGATATTCCGAATAGATGAAATTAGATAAAAACCACCGAATCGGGTAGTGCATAAGTAGATTGATTGGATTAGAATGAACTCAAATAAACCAATCCTTATGACACGAAAGATACTTTATTTAACCATTGTTGGTACTGTGTTTTTAACAGGGGAGTTGATTGCCCAAGTTGGTGCAATTCTTCCAACTTCTGGTTTTGTAGGAAATAGTAAAATCTCACTCGTTTTTTCTGCGGGAGAAACAGTGGTAGGCGATTTTAGTGGCTCATCCATGAGTTTAACTGGTACTCCTGTTGTTGATGTAACAGTGGTGCCCACTTCAACTACCGAAGAGTTAGGGCTTCCAAAATCTATTTCACTCAATCAAAACTATCCCAACCCATTTAACCCAGCTACAATCATTCCATTCGAACTCGATAAAAGTTCGGATGTACAATTAGAAATCTTCAATACCATCGGTATGAAGGTGCTTACTCTAATAGATGGGAGACGAAACGCTGGTTACCATACCGTAAAATTTGATGCTCGCAATCTCGCGAGTGGCATGTATTTCTACCGTTTGATAGCAAATGGACGACTAATATCCACACGAAAAATGATGCTAATTAAATAAACCGCTACTATGAAACTTCTATTAAAAAAATTAACCATAAGCATCGCATTTGTTCTATTAGGTGCGATTTCTGTTTACGCTCAGGTGCCTCAAGGCTTCAACTTTCAAGCAGTAGCAAGAGATGCATCCGGGCAATTACTAGTTGAGCAAAATCTAGGTGTTAAAGTTAGCATCTTAAAAGGCTCAGAAACTGGCACGGTTGCCTATTCCGAAACCCACGCTGTAACTACAGATGCGATGGGTTTAATAAAAATCATTATCGGTGAAGGTACGGCTGAAGCAGATGCCTTTAACACCGTGAACTGGGGTAATGATAATTACTTCGTGAAATTAGCGGTGGATGTAACCGGGGGTACTGAATATGAAGACCTAGGGGTTACGCGACTTCTTTCTGTTCCTTATGCGCTGGTAGCTGAAAATGTATTAAACAGTACTGGTGGTTCCATGGGACTGAATATTGATATAGATACAGCCAACCCAGATACATCGTTTATTGTGAACTTAACTGGAAATGAAGGGCCTGAAGATGTAGCAAAAGCTATGCAGGTATTCGGTAATTCTTCAGGTAAAAACAGGGTGTTTGTAGCTGAGGCAAAAGAGCCAGAAACAAGTACGGCTTCACAATATGCAATTATTGGAGACGCTGGTGGGCCAGGAACGGGGGCTCACATAGGTATTCTTGCTTCGGCAGTTAATCACACAGCTACCGGTGGTACTCGCTACGGACTTTATGGACAAGCAAGTTCTAAAGCACAAACGAACCTGGGTGTATTCGGAATTGGATTAGGTGAAGGTTCTGGAGATATAGTATTGCCTGGTGAAGAGGTTCCAGGAGAAATACCAGGGAGTTATACTATTGGTGTAGAAGGATGGGCAAAGAATAACTTAAATGGAAATATTGGAGTACGTGGTTATACTTATGGTGCGAGTGGTGCACGTGTAAATATTGGTGTTGGCGCTGAAGCTGCAACAACGGCTAGTGGAACAAACATAGGTGTAGAAGCATTTTCTCGTGGTTCTTCAAGTGAAAACTGGGCATTTAATGGTATTGCCGATGGCTCATCGAAAAATAAGGGTATGATACTTCATGCACATGGCGGCACTTCGAATATCGGTATGGAAGTAAATGCTGATACAGCTGCTATTTTTAATGGGGATGTTCTGATAAACGGTAATTTCATTCACAATGGTTCTGCATCTGGAGGCGGTAGTTCTTCAGTCGATTCTCTAATTGTTGAAACGGATGCCATTGTTGGTAGAAGCTCCCGTCTATATTCAGGCTTTTTATCTCTTAAAGGAGAAAATGGGTCTTCCGCATCATTATCGAGAACTGCATTACAGTTTGGTGGCACGGATACTCAAGGTTCTGGATTTGTTTACGATTGGATTCAAAGAGGAAGTATGCAAGTAGCCGATTCAGCTTATGTGAATGGCGGTCGCAGTTCTGGTATGGGTGGCGGATACTTTTACATGGATGTAAATGATAATGGGAATTTCTATGTGCCTCTCGACTTTGGAATTCAAAACGTTGCCGAAGGAGGCCGTTCATGGTTTGAGATGAGTTCTTATGCTCGCGAGCAAGCAGGCTTAGGTGCTCTATTCAGTATAAACATTAGTAACGACCCTGGTGGTACAGATCCAAATGGCGAATCCTCTCAAGTTACATTAAATGGTGATGTAAGTCCGAACTTCCAGTTTGGTGGACAATCATGGAATAATAACGATCTAGCCTTTATGAACATCTATGGTAGTACCGCAGATGGAAACGGTTGGTATTATTCAAATATGGATCTGAATGTTGGTGCAGATGGTACTCATGAGTGGGGAGGTATCTCCATTAAAAAGACGCATGTGGTTAATCAAACCGTTGAGGAGACAATCAATTTGGACGGCGCCAGTGGTAACATAAATATCTCGGGTACGCTTACTCAGTCTTCCGATGAGCGTCTTAAAAAAGACATCAAAACCATTGATGGAGCCCTAGATAAGACCTTAGATCTGCGTGGAGTTTCTTATACCTGGAAGGATGATGCTGAAAATGAAAACCCTCAAATTGGTGTGATTGCACAAGAATTAGAAGAGATTTTCCCAGAACTAGTTCGTACTGATGAAAACGGTATGAAATCGGTAAACTATGCTCAAATGACGGCAATCCTCATTGAAGCAGTAAAAGAACTTAATACACTAGTTGAAGATTTGAAATCTGAAAACAAAGTGCTTACAGCAAAAGTTGAGAAACAAGACCAGCTAGAGCAAAGAATAGCTCAAATAGAGAAAATTCTTAGTGGCTCAACCGTAAGCAAAACACAAAAGAACATTATATCTGATAAGTAGAAACAAAGAGGTTCTTATTGAAAAAGCTAAACTGTAGAGGGAAATGGTTTAGCTGAAATAAAAGATTAATCTGATATAGCCTAAAATTGAATCGGCTTAATCTTAAAATGAGTACCTTAGTCTTTGTTAGATTTAATATCGAACCTCGTTTCATAGTAGAAACGAGGTTTTTTTTGGAACGCACTTTATACCCTCGAGTATGAGTGGGTATCGATTTACCATTCAATAATTTTTTGCAGTGACTTTAATTATCATAGCTATTACAGCCATCATTTCTCTCCTTGGACTATTCTATTATCCTAAAATCATAGATGTATGTATCATGATTCCCTATAGAACGGTTAGGCAGAAAAGTTGGTATGAAATGATTACCTCAGGCTTCGTTCACGCGAACATTACTCATCTCTTGTTCAATATGATTACCCTGTTCTTTTTTGGGCCGATATTGGAGCAGGTTATAGGTCCCGTTTCTTTTCTCACTTTATATTTTAGTGGTCTGATATTTTCGAGTTTACCGTCAATTTATCGCCATAAGGATAATCAACAATATGCCACATTAGGAGCATCAGGGGCTGTAGAAGCGGTATTGTTCGGTTTTATTGTACTCTTCCCGTTTGAAAGCTTATACCTGTTTTTGATCCCTGTACCTATCCCTGCAATACTTTTTGGAGTACTCTTTATCGGCTATAGCATTTACGCTAGTAAGCAAGAGGGAAAGATTAACCATGAAGCCCACATAGCCGGAGCGCTCTGGGGCATCATTTATATGTTACTTTTTGTACCGAATACCGTTGATCATGTGTTAACACTACTCGGTATAATCTAACTAAGAGTTTTTTGCCTTAAAGCTTTCCATAAAGGTGGTGAGCGCCTGTACACTTTCTAAAGTGCAGGCATTGTAAATGCTTGCACGAATTCCACCAACACTTCTGTGTCCTTTAAGCGCAACGAGGTCAGCTTGTTCTGCTTCTGCTAAAAACTGAGCTTCCAATTCCTCTGATGGGAGTCGGAATGTAACATTCATTTTAGATCGCGATGCAACTTCAGCTGTGCCACGATAGAAATCATCCGCATCTATGGTTGAGTAAAGCAACTCTGCTTTTTGGGTATTCAATTTCTCGAAATAGCTAAGCCCTCCTTTTTCTTCTACCCACTTCAATACCAAATTAACAAGATATATTGTAAAGGTAGGAGGAGTGTGAAATAGCTTTTCAGTATGTGTGCGATAATCTAGGATAGTTGGAATGTCACTCTTGTTTTGCTTGGCCAAGAATTCCTTTCTAATAATTACTACAGCAACTCCTGAGGGTCCTAAGTTTTTTTGAGCGCCTGCATAAATAAGTCCGTACTTATTTATATCAATGGGTCGAGATAAGAAATCAGAGCTAGCATCACACACTAATGGTACTCCATTGGTATTGGGTTCAGTTGCAAACTGAGTTCCAAAAATGGTGTTGTTAGAAGTGAAATGAACAAACTTAGCATCCTCACTTAAAGATAATTCCGAATCAGTGGGCACTCTATTGAAGTTGCTTCCTTTGCTGCTGAACGCCTCATTTATTTTACCAAATCGTTGCGCTTCTTTAATCGCCTTCGTCGACCATGCCCCCGTGTTGATATAATCCGCAATCTCATCAGGGCTTAAAAAATTCATAGCCACTTGCATAAATTGTAGGCTGGCTCCGCCCTGTAGAAATACTACATGAAAGTCATCGCCAAGTCCTAGTATTCGTTTTAAACGATCTTGAGCTTGTTCATTAACTTCAGTGTAATATTTACCCCGATGGCTCATTTCCATGATGGATGTCCCTGAACCTTGGTAGTCTAGTAACTCAGATTGAGCTTGTTTTAATACTTCGGTGGGTAATGCTGCTGGTCCGGCGCTAAAGTTATGAACACGTTTCATATAGGTAGTTTTGCGAGTGAATTAAATGGATTGGAATTAAAAAGTATGCACTAAAAATCCAGATCGAAGCTTGGGTTCAAACCATGTCGACTTTGGGGGCATAAGTAAGCCTGCATCGGATACATCGATGAGTTCCTGAATATTGGTCGGATACATGCTTATAGCCATGTCTGCTTTGCCCGATTGAACAAGCATCTCTAGTTCTTCAGTACCACGGATTCCGCCAACAAAGAATAAATTTTTATCGGTTCGTTGATCCGAAATTCCGAGTAATGGCTCTAATAAAAACTCTTGAAGTCGTGCTACATCTAAAGTAGAGGCAACATCGGTTTTGGTGCTTTCAGGAAGCTGGATTTGGTACCAACTGTCTTCCAAGTAAACACAGATCTCACCTTTTTTAGTAGGCTCTGCATTATCAGTAGGTGTTAATTCGAATGATTTACTAAGCTTCTCTTTGAATGAAGGAGGTATAGAATAAACGATCCTATTATAAGACAGTATTTCCATCTGCTGCATTGGTATGACTACCGCAGGGAAATAATTATAAGCTTCATCGCCTGAATGCTTCGGATTTTGCTGAGCCATAAGTGCTGCTGCTCTTGAGGCACTTGCACAACGATGATGCCCATCAGCAATGTAAAGGTTTGGGATTTGATCGAAGGCATTAATAAAAGGCTCAGTATTATCTACTCGCCAAATGTAGTGCTCTACATCTCCCGCTGTTACATCATATAATGGTGTACTTGATGTTTCAGCTTCCATAAGCTCTGCGATGCTCTGTGTATCATCAAATGTGATCATTACAGGTTCTGCGTGAGCTTGCTGCGTTATGATATGCTTAGTGCGATCGTCTTCTTTATCTGGTCGCGTTAACTCGTGCTTTAAAATTACTTCATCATTGTAGTCTTGAACACTCACACATCCAAAAATGCCTGACTGCGAACGGCCTTTCCACACTAATTTATAAACATATAGGGCTTCGGCTGCTTCTTGCTCAAATACATCAGACTGTAAGAGCGCTTCTAAATTCTTCTTGCCCATTTCATATACGGCAGAGTCGTGGATGTAAGTATCCTCTGGAAGGTCAATCTCTGGACGTATTACATGTAGAAAGCTATGAGGGAGTCCTTGAGCCATTTCACGGGCTTCATCGGTATTGATTACATCATAAGGAACACTTATAACTTGTGATGCTTTTTCAGCTTTAGGTCGCCATGCTTTGAAAGGCTTAATTGTTGCCATCGTAGAAAAAAGTTTTAAAATTTATACTCATCGAAAGTATATAAAAATGGGCGTTATTTACATAAAAACCCGTTAAATTTGGGCCAAATTAAATCGGAGAAATTCACACATGAATATTGATAGTTTAAACCCAGAACAACAAGATCAAATCCTACTCATGATGTTGATTCAACAACATCAACAAATAGCGATGATGGGAATGGGGAAACTTAAGAGCCCAGCTACCGACGCTATTGAGAGAGATCTAGCGCAAGCAAAGTATGCCATCGATACATTAAACATGATCGAGAAGTATACTAAAGGAAATTTACCAGATGAGCTAAGAACATATTTAGATCAGACGCTTACTAACCTTCGATTAAATTACGCTGACGAAGCAAAGAAGGATGAGTCGAATAAAGAGGAAAACTCTGAAGAGAATTAAAGAAATACAGGCTGGGGGTGGGGTTGTATTTAAATACATAGATACACCCACTCCTTATGTTCTGCTCATTAAACGAAATGGGATATGGGATATCCCGAAAGGCAAACTCGAGAAAGGAGAAGACCTCGAGGAATGTGCCATCCGTGAAGTAGCGGAAGAAGTAAATGCTGATCTTCCTCAATCACTTGCCCACCTGATTAATACCCAGCATACCTACCGTGAAAAAGGACGCGAAATCCTGAAAACAACGTATTGGTATGTGATGAGGTTCAACTCTGAACAACACTTTACTCCACAACAAGAAGAAGGAATTGAAGAAGTAGCTTGGACTTCTTTAGATAAAGCGAAAGCAATGGTAGGGTACCAAAATCTTAAAGAGGTATTGGTAGCTTTCGAAGACTGGTTGGAACAAAACCCAAACTTATAGACATAAAAAAAGGCATGTGTAAAAACACACGCCTTTAAAATTGTAATGTACAGATATTAGTTTGTGAGCTTAAATAAGATCGGTAAACTCATCTGTACCTGAACTGGACGTCCACGCTGACTTCCAGGCTTGAACTTAGATTGCTTTACAACTCTAAGTGCCTCTTCGTCGCAACCGCCGCCAATACCACGTACTACACGAGGATTAACAACTTCACCTTTTTCGTTCACTACGAACTGTACTGTAACACGGCCTTCGATACCAGCACGAATTGCAGCAGGTGGATATTTCACACGACCTTGAAGTTTCGCCATGCCGCCAATTAGTTCAGGCATGTTCTCCACAATGATAAATACTTCTTCCTCTTCTTCTTCAGCAGGTGGTGGAGGCGGTGGTAAATCAAGTGGTCCATCAACATCAAATTCTGCGATATCGATGATCTCATCTTCAATTACCTCATCATTGGGAACTTCAACCGGGACCGGTGGACGAGGTGGTGGTGGTGGAGTTTCAACTTGTTTTGTTTGAATCGCTTCCTCCATTACCACTTCTTCCTGCTCTTCAATGGGTGGTGGCTCAGGTGGAGGACTGTAAAGATTGATTTTTACAGCAGCAATCATAAAACCTAAAGCGATAATCATACCTACTTCGAGGTAGACATTGTATGACCGCTTTAGGTCTACTTTAGCGTCTTTTCTTCTGTTAATCATTGTATAATAATTTCTGTCAAACTTGAATCTGAAAGTAACTGATAATTCACTTCGGCTGCAAGTGATTTTTCAGGAATTTTAGTTAAAAAACGTATCTATGCATTAAATATTTTGCCTAAGAATAGTAAATCTATCATTCTAGTGTAAATTTTACGGCTTGAGTCATTTTAACTTTTACAAATTTTCCATTCTGGATGCCCGGCTTAAAACGAATTAATTGAAGTACACGAAGTACTTCTTCATCTAAGCCATGTCCTAGCCCTCTAATAATTTGAGGCTTTGTAACCCTCCCTTGTTCATCAACAATGAACTGAACTATAACTCTTCCTTCAATTCCAGCTCTTTGTGCATGTTTAGGGTACTTAATCTTGGAATAGAGCTCTTGCTGCCCACCCTTTATTTCAGGCATAATGGGTAAGAACAAGACAAAATCATCTTCTTCTACTTCTTCATCAGGGGGAAGCATTGGTAGAGCAGATGGATCATCAAAATCTGGGAATTCTAAAATCGGATCCTCGATGATTTCGTCAGTGGGCGCTTCAACGAAAAGCATCGGCTTTAAAGGTTTCACTTGATTTTTCTGAACAGTAATAGGGACATCAATTACTATTGCATCGTCTGGAGTGGTAGCTTTTAAATCAGTATTGGGTGCATTCGATGGGAGTTCAATTTTAAAAGCAGCGATACAGATGAGCAGCGAGCAAATAATGCCGAACTCTTTTAGTATAAAATGATATCGATGTAAATCGCAGGAAGGTAGCTTGGGTTTCATAGCATGGAACTGATTATGAGTTACTTACAATTAACTCAGATCAACTCATCACGCCTATCACATATTAATGTGGTGCCTAATCTTCATCAAAAAAGGATTTAAAAACGAAGTGAAGAGCAATAATTGCGAATGCTGATCCTAACATATCGGCAACAAAATCCATGAGTTCTGGGCTTCGATTGGTGGGAACTAGAAATTGAAGTACTTCTATCAATAAACCATAAAAAGAGCCTAATACGAATACTACACGTAGGTTAGGTTTCCGATTTTTTTTTAGCGCTCGTACAACGCCAAAGAGAAATGTCCATGCCCCAAACATAAGGAAGTGACCCAATTTATCGTACTTCCACAAATTGAGTTTGAATGTGCTCGCTGTTGGATATAAGGTCCCAAATAAGATGACTACTGTTACTAAGACAAATAGTATAGCGGGTAAGCTTTTATATTTCGAAAAGAGATTCTTGATGATATGAATTAAATAAGGTGCTCGGGGTCAATTTGATTTGGGGATGTATATTCAAGTGCTTCTTCCGACTTATATTTTCCGTCTAATAGTGCAAGAAAACAAGCCATATTTGGGTGGTTTGTTTTTAGAAAATAAGCACTCACTTTGCCTGCTAATACATCTCCAAAACCCGCTCTAGAAAAAATGCGTGTTTCATAAGTTGTTAAATATGCATCGCCATCAGATGTTCCCACAATACCCGGGTAACCTTTAGATAGTATGGTCAATTGTTCAGATTTGGCTTTACTTGAAACCTGAATTAGGCGGTCAAAGTCATTTGAAATATCAGAGGCTAGTAAGGTAGATAATTCACCGGGATGAGGGGTTAATATCCAATTACTATTCGTAGGCTTTGGCCATTCATCCATTTTACTCAACGCAAAAAGTGCATCCGCATCAAGTACTACATTGCATGTTAATTGTGCGAGTACACCTTGTATGAATGCAATGGTAGATTTAGATCTTCCCAAGCCTGGACCTATAAGTACCGTTCCTTTTTTTTCTTTAATAAGGTCGAGTACCGATTGCACGTGAGCTTCAGTAAAGCTTTTATCAGAAGTTTGACCAATAGGCTTTTTTATAATCTTGATGAGGTTCTTTTCATATATATCCAACAATCCGTGTGGTGTTATGAGTACAACTCCACCTAATCCCGCTTCCCACGCACTTCGGCATGCTAATATAGCCGCACCCGTTAATCCTTCACTTCCGGCGATAACATATAATAAGCCATCAGCATATTTATGATTACGAAGCGCACTATTTTCGTGATGTTCAAGAACCCAGTCTTCGTCAATTAATGCGGCAGCTTTTTCTCTATAGTTGTTCGGGATTGGTAAATCACATAGAATGACTTTCCCACTATATTCAATGCCATCATTTAAATAAAAACCTGCTTTTTGAGCCCCAAAAGTAAGGGTGTAATCGGTTTTGATAGAGCTGCCTAATATTTGTCCACGACTTGAATCTAATCCCGATGGAACATCTAAGGCATAAACTTCAGCAGTTGAGTTATTGATTTGCTGAATTACTTCTTTGTATGGCGAACGGACCTCATTTTTTAACCCAGTCCCCAACATTGCATCTATAATGATGTCGTAGTTGTCGAGATCAGGTAATTCAGCTAGTAAAGTGAGTTTATCGGCTTTTAACTTTTGTACTAACTCGAAATTCTTTTGGGTATCTGTAGATAGTTTTTCTGTGCCGTCACAAAAATAAAGATGTACAGTGTAGTTTTTTTGTAGTAGAAGTCGAGCTACAACAAGCCCATCACCTGCATTATTGCCCTTACCACATACTATTAATACAGAATCGTTGGGTGTGCTTCGGCTTTGAATGAAATCGGCAGCACGTGTACCAGCCAGTTCCATCAAGGTGAAACTAGGGATGCCAAATTCCTCAATAGTACGCGAATCCATATTTCTGCATTGTTCTGCAGAGCAAAGGTGGTAGCTATGAGGAACTTGGAGTTCCATACATTAGTAGGCTTTTGCGAATAATACTTTCTGCTTCGACGGCTTTCCTGTTACCATACATGTGCCCTCGCCTTCAATTCCTTTAAGAGGAATACAACGAATGGTAGCCTTGGTCTCATTCTTTATAAGTTCCTCAGTTTCAGCAGTACCATCCCAGTGTGCATAAATGAACCCACCTTTTTCTTCGAGTACTTTCTTGAACTCATCATACGAATCCACTTCATGAGTCATTTCATCACGGCGTTTTTTTGCAGTAGTGAATAAGTCTTCTTGTATGGTATCTAGTAGACCTTTTACAAGCTCTCCGATTCCGTCTCTTGACTCAAAACTCTTAGAAAGAGTGTCACGACGGGCAAGTTCTACATTCCTTTTTTCTACGTCTCTTGGTCCAATCGCAATTCGTACTGGAATACCTTGAGCTTCATGTTCTGCAAACTTATAACCTGGCTTATAATTATCGCGATCATCCAGTTTCACACGAATGCCTAAGGCTTTCAATTCGTCAAATATTTTATCGCCATACTCAATTACTTCAGCGCGTTGCTCGTCGCTACGGTAAATAGGAACAATCACTACTTGAGTTGGAGCCAGTTTTGGAGGTAACACAAGTCCTTGATCGTCGGAGTGAGTCATAATCAAACCACCAATCAATCGAGTTGAAACTCCCCAACTTGTAGCCCAAACTAATTTATGGTCTCCATCTTTATCTTGGAACTTTACATCAAATGCTTTAGCAAAATTTTGTCCTAAGAAATGGGAAGTACCTGCTTGTAGTGCCTTTCCATCTTGCATTAAGGCTTCAATACAATAGGTTTCTTCAGCTCCTGCAAAACGCTCACTTTCTGTTTTAACTCCCGTGATTACAGGCATCGCCATGAATTCTTCAGCAAAAGTTCGGTAAACTTCTAACATCTGTAAGGTTTCATCAACGGCTTCTTGCTTTGTTGCATGAGCAGTATGCCCTTCTTGCCATAGGAACTCCATGGTTCTTAAAAAGAGTCGAGTTCTCATTTCCCAACGAACTACATTTGCCCATTGGTTTACTAAAATGGGTAAATCGCGGTACGACTGAATCCAATTGCGGTATGTATCCCAGATAATTGTTTCTGAAGTTGGGCGAACGATTAATTCTTCGTCTAATTTTGAATCGGGATCTACTTCAACACCATTGTCTACACTCTTAAGTCTACTGTGCGTGATAACAGCACATTCTTTTGCGAATCCTTCTACATGCTGTGCTTCCTTTGATAAAAATGACTTTGGTATAAAAAGAGGGAAGTACGCGTTTTGATGCCCAGTGTCTTTAAACATTTGGTCAAGGCCTTGCTGCATATTCTCCCAAATTCCCATGCCTGTAGGGCGTATAACCATACATCCACGAACAGGAGAGTGTTCAGCGAGTTTAGCCTCTTTAATTACATCGAGGTACCATTGTGAATAATCTTGTTCTCTTTTTGTGATCTTCTGAGCCATCTTTGTCTTTGTCCGATTTTTAGGAAAAATCAAAGGTAACAAACTTGAGGATGAGAATTGAGAGAATTAGCAGAAAAAAAGGTTTACGGTTAATAATTAAAACCCGTATATTTGCCGTCCTTTCACAATGGCGTGGTAGCTCAGATGGTTAGAGCGCACGACTCATAATCGTGAGGTCGACGGTTCAATTCCGTCCCACGCTACAGAAACTAGCTCGGTTCAGCAATGAATCGAGCTTTTTTTATTTTAGGGATGTTTCGTTCTTGTAAACCAATAGATGATTAGGGATTATATTTTTTCGGCATTTACAATTGCATAGTTAATTAAAAAAAACGAAACGTAATAGTGCCCCACTGAGCTTTCTGCGGAACCCTAGGAGGGAGTCTAGAAAAACGCCAACTTCTAAATGATCTTTGAATTTCTCTTTCTAGTTCAGGATTCATTTTTTTCAGCGGAATGATCAAACCAACAGATCCATCAGGTTTGACTTGAAACCTTAAAGAAATCACTACTTCATTATTTGATGTATTTGTAGGTAAAACATGATTAATGAGATCTCTTTCTATATTACCTTCCCATCTTAACTCAAAAGGTGCTGTATCTTCGACTTCCCTTTTATCTTTATATTCAGAACGCCTTTTCTTTAAAACCTTCTTTATTTCTATAAAATCAGACTTTAATTCTTCACCAAATGAAATAACATTACCCTCAATCCTTATTCTGGTTGATTGTGAATCTATAAATCTATTTATCTGGTCACTATTAAATTCTATTGCCAATATTGATGAAGAGAAATCATTTAGATCATTTTTAACCTCAAAATTTTCATTAAGGACTGATACTGTAAGTTCATCTCTATAATTAGAGAACAAAACGGGATAATCTTTTTGAGAGAAAACATCTTCACTAAAATCAAATAGATCTACTATTGTAGTATCGTCGGATGATATGATTATTATAAATGATCCGCACTCCAACTGGTAACATGTTTGACGTCCATTAAAAAGTGGACTCATTTTAAGTAAAACACTTTCATTCAATTCAAGCATCACATTATTATGAGTACCAATAGTCAAATGATCTGTAAAAGGATCGTAATATGAAATTACTTTACCATAATCTGTGGTCTCTACACCACTTTTATCAATCGTTACTTCCTGAGCAACTGAAATACTTATAAATGATAAGAGTAGAAATAACGGAGTAAGTAGAGTTATTTTCTTTAGCATAAGAACATTAATTAAGTAAACTTTTTTGAATTAATGTAATTAGCATGTAACAAGAAAGTCCGATCATTTCCGAAAAAAACCACTTTCAATAATCCCTAAAAAAACGCCCAGCTCCAATTATTAAACTCCAAAGACTGCCTGCCTCGTCTTTTTCATCTGTAAAGTGTAAATCATAGATCTCTTCTTTACTTAGAATATGTGCATGTCTAGCAAAAGAAGTAAGGTCACGGAAATCTCTAAAGATTTTGTCCTAAAGGAGAGGTAGGGCACTTAATTACTTCCCGGTACTAAACTACTTACCTAATCCACTAACTATTGAATAGTAACTTCTTTAGAAAGGCTAAAACTCTCCCCTTCAAGTCGATATTCGTAGCTGCCTTTTTCAAGAGAGGAGGTGTCAAAATAGATGAAATGATTTCCTCTTTTTCGATCTTCGTTGATAAGCGTTACTACATTTTCCCCAGCATCATTATACAGGGTAAGTGTAATATGTAAAGGCTTATCTAGATAAAATGGGATGCGTTTTGTTTGAGCGAAAGGATTTTCCTGAGTGTCATCCAATTTCTTAAGAGACTCCACCTGCTGCCACTCGCCCAGTTCGGCTACCGCGACTTCCTGATTATCTATCATATTAGATATCAGTATCATCACGACACATACGCAAAGAGTTAACCCGAATTTTACCATGTTGGAAATGCATTAATTGCTGAACGTAAACGTATGTAAATACGGTTTAAGAAAAAAATTAGATTCAACGCGAATTCGAAGACATATTCGGTCTTTTTTTTGATCTGAATACCTTATTAATTCGTAATTTCACACCTTAAATAAACAGATAACGAATAGCTTAGGAGAGAGGCTTGCCTTCGATTCATACAAGTACTGAGCAACTATACTTAGACGCTCAGAAGTTTATAAGTCAATACTATAGAGAGACCGAGAAGTCTAAAGAAGAGTTAACAAGTCGTTTAGATCAAATTGAAGATGAAATAGAGAACAAGAACGACTATCAATTAACACTTGATGAGCTGAGTTATGGTGCTAAACTAGCTTGGCGCAATTCAAATAGATGTGTTGGGCGTTTGTTTTGGAAAAGTCTGCATGTAATAGACGCTAGATCAATTACCTCACCCATTGAAGCGTTTAAAAAGTTATGTGAGCATATAAAACTAGCCACTAATGAAGGCAATATTCGATCCTTTATCACAATTTTTGGACCATCAGAAAATAGGTCTTCAGCGCCCATTCAGATTTTAAACCATCAGTTAATACGTTATGCAGGCTACCTACAAGAGGACGGCAGTATTATTGGTGATCCTCAAAGTGTTGAGTTCACAAAGTTATGTATTCAATTAGGTTGGGAAAACGTTGGTAGCCACTTTGATATTCTTCCACTTGTTATAAAAACGAATGATGGCCAGCTGCATCTCTTTGAATGGCCTGAGGACATTATCCTAGAAGTACCCATTACCCATCCAGCCAACCAGGGGGGTTCCGAATTAGGGTTAAAGTGGTATGCAGTGCCCATTATTTCTGATATGCTGTTAGAAATTGGAGGACAGAAGTTTTATGCCGCTCCCTTTAACGGCTACTACATGAGTACAGAAGTTGCTACTCGAAATTTGGCGGATTCACATCGGTACAATCAGCTTCCCCAAATAGCACAAGCGTTTAAAATGGATACAACCAATAAAAGTATGCTTTGGCAAGACCGTGCTTTGGTTGAGTTAAATACCGCTGTTCTGCATTCGTATGAAATAGCTGGGGTAAAAATGGTAGACCATCATACAGCTACCAAACAACATCAACAGTTTGAGCAGGTAGAAAATAAAAGTGGTAGATCTATCACCGGCGATTGGACTTGGTTGGTGCCTCCCATGTCGGGGTCATTATGCCCAGTATTTCACCAAGAGTTTGAAAATCGAGTGAGAACACCCAATTTCTTCAATAAGGAAAAAGGCTGTCCATTTCATAAAAACTAATGGCACAAAAAAAGCCGTCCCCAAATCAATGAAAGACGGCTAATATCATCTACAGACGGCTATTACCCCATTTGCACTTTCAACATAAATGAATTGTATTTCTAGCTCAATGGATGATTTTACGTAATTTATCTACGTATTTTTACGCATATCAGGGGCGAACGTCATCAGATTTGAGGGCGTATCGAACTAAGCTGGCGGTATTTTTAAGACCTAGTTTCTGAAGTAAATTCGTTCGATGTTTATCAACCGTTCTTGAACTGATATACAGCTCATTAGCAATTTCAGTACTGGTGTAACCCTTTACGAGATAAGAAAGAACCTCTTTTTCTCTAGGTGTGATTTGTGGGCGTGAGAGCTTCCGGCTTCTAGATATGCGAAGGAATTCTCGGGTCATCATTTTAGAGAATTGCTTGCCTAAGTACGTATCGCCCGCGGCAATTTTGTGGCAAGCGTCAAGGAATTCAATTCTATCAGCTGATTTGAGTAACAACCCATTTGCTCCTGAATCAAGAAATTGTGCTAGAGTTTCTTCAGATGAATCATCAGCTAGAACTAAGATTTGGGCATGGGTGTCTTTTTGCTGAATCTTATCAGCTAATTGAATGCCATCAATTTCAGGAAGGTTAAAAGAAAGCACACATAGGGAAGGGGATACATCTTCATACGCAGATAGTACCAACGCACCGTTATCAAGCTCACTACATATAGTGAAGCCATCTTCAGTGAGTATGGAGCTTAGTCCATGCCTAAATATTTCGTTGCCGTCTGCAACAATCGTCTTTAAAGTGCCCATCTTGAGTCCTCCCCAGGCTCGATGGTATGATAATACAGAGCATTAATTTAATTAAAATCAGCACTTAGCAAAGTTAGAATTTAAATGAGGCTTGTTTTAGTCTAGGATTAAGCTAATAGCTAAGGCAGATTTTACAGTCCAAAGAACGGTGCGTGGCCAGTTTGTGAGTACCAAATGACGTATGAGTTTGTCATCTTTTCCATTACTCAATTTGGCATGGGTTGGTACCGAAAGCGTAAATGTACTTAGCCAATTCAAAAGCACTAAATAAAAGCCAATGGCCTGAAGGGAAATAAACGAAGTTTGCCAAGTAAGAATCCCTGAAGTAATTAACTCGGTACACATAACAGGCATGACTATGAATCCCGTTCTAAGGGAGTGAAAATTGTGAAAATCACCGAAATTAGATGTGGATACAAACTTGAAGCTTGGGTAATGAACGAGTTGTACATACCAGATTAAGCCAGTCATAAAAAGACTGCAACAGGCATTGACTAAAAAAATGATTTCGTTAGGCATCAAAACAAGCTATTCGTTAATGTATTGTGTATTTTTGGCGCTCTTATAACCAAAGTTTTCATTCTACGATTCATCATATAAAACAATGACTTTAAAAAGAACACATACTTGTGGAGAACTTACAGCTAAAAACATTGGCGACGAAGTAGTACTTAACGGTTGGGTTGGCCCACGTCGCGACTTAGGAGGCGTTATCTTTATTGATCTTCGTGATCGATATGGTATCACTCAAGTTGTTTTTACTGAAACTGATCAAGCACTCCACAAAAAAGCAGAAGAGCTACGCGCAGAGTACGTAGTAGGTATAAAAGGAACCGTTATAAGTCGTGGTGAAGAGAATCTGAATCCTAATTTGGTTACTGGCGAAATCGAAGTTGAAGCTACGGAGCTCGTGTTTTACTCTGAAGCAGAAACTCCGCCTTTTGAAATCAAAGACAATATTACAACCAACGAAGAAGTACGTTTAAAGTACCGATATCTAGATCTTCGAAGAGCCGAAATGCAGCAAAAATTAATGCTGCGTTCGAAAGCATATCAAGCTATTCGTTCTTACTACCACAAGAATGATTTTGCTGAAGTAGAAACTCCTGTATTAATGAAAAGCACACCGGAAGGAGCTAGAGATTATTTAGTGCCAAGTCGTGTGAATGAAGGAAAGTTCTTTGCTTTACCACAAAGCCCTCAAACGTATAAGCAATTGTTGATGGTATCAGGTTTCGACCGGTACTTCCAAATTGTGAAATGCTTCCGTGATGAAGATTTACGTGCTGATCGCCAACCTGAGTTTACACAGGTTGATGTTGAAATGAGTTTCGTGAATGAAGATGATATTTACGAATACCATGAAGGCTTAATGAAAATGATTTTTAAGGAGACGATAGGTGTCGATATTCAGACCCCGTTTCCAAGAATGAGTTACGATGACGCCATGAACACCTATGGCTCGGATAAACCAGACACACGTTTCGGTTTAGAATTCGTTGACTTTTCAGACATCGTAAAAGATGCTGAGTTTAAAGTATTCTCAGGTACCGTAAAAAATGGCGGTGGCGTTGTTGGAATCACCGTTCCTGGCCAAGGAGATATGGGCCGTGGTGCTATCGACCGTCTCACAGATCGCGTTAAGAAAGAAACCGGCGCTGGCGGACTCATTTATATCAAAATGCAGGAAGATGGCCCGCTATGTAGCGTAGGTAAATTCTTGACGGAGGAAATTGTTGCTGAAATGGTGACGGCATCTGGAGCTCAAAAAGGTGACTTAGTGCTAATTCTTGCAGGTCCTAAGCCAAGTGTACTTGAACAGCTTGGTCAATTACGTTTGATGATGGGCAAAGAGTTTAATCTCATTGATGAAAGCGCATTCAACCTATTATGGGTAACCGATTTCCCTTTACTTGAGTGGGATGAAGAAACAAGAAGATACCACGCGATGCATCACCCATTCACTTCTCCAAAAGAAGAAGACATGGATAAGCTGGAAACAGCACCAGGTGAAGTGAAAGCAAGAGCCTATGATTTAGTACTGAACGGAAGTGAGATTGGCGGTGGTTCTATCCGTATTCACAACCGAAAAGTTCAGCAGAGAATGTTTGAACTATTGGGAATAAACGAACAAGAAGCGGAAGAAAAATTTGGCTTCTTACTATCAGCATTCAAGTACGGTGCACCACCACATGGCGGTATCGCTCTTGGATTAGATAGAATCGTGATGTTACTTACAGGTGCGAAGAGCTTAAGGGATGTAATTGCATTCCCGAAAAACCAAAAAGCTCAAAGCACAATGGATAACAGTCCTGATGTTGTGGATAAATCACAATTGGATGAATTACATATCGCATTAAAGAAAAAACCTAATTTATGAGAACAGCGGGTATAGACGGTTGTAAACTTGGATGGCTCTTAATCAGTTTCGACGACGACCAACAAAAGTATGAAGTGCTTAGAACTAAAGAGGATTTAGAACAAGCTTTTAATACTTACGACCGCATCTTCATTGATATTCCCATTGGTTTAGAAGATGAAGAATATACCCGTGAATGTGACGCGTTGATGCGTAAAGCAATCGGCTCTGATTATTCAAGTAGTGTGTTTACTCCGCCCATTCGTCCAGCATTGGCGGCACCTAGTTATGTGGAAGCAAACATGATTAGCTATGAATACACCGAAAAAAAGCTATCATTACAGGCGTGGAACATCACTCCTAAAATTCAGATGGTAGATGATATACTCTCTGCCCATACTGAATTGAGTGAAAAAGTATTGGAAAGCCATCCTGAGTATTTGTTTCAGATTCTAAATGGAGGATTAATCTTCCAAAAAAAGAATTTGAAGAAGGGAATTAAGCATAGGCTTGAACTCATAAAAGAGGAAGAAGGTATAGCGGACGATTTCTTTAGAGATATTAAAGAAGAGTATCGGCGCAATGAAATAGCTGAAGATGATATAGTGGATTCTATGGTGCTCGCATTATTCGCCAAACGGAGCAACTCCAAAGAGCTAAAAACAATGCCTAAAGAAGTTCAAGTAGATGCAAACGGTTTGCCCAAAGCCTATCACTACGTATAATAGAGTTTAAACAAAAAGGCTCAAGTGTTTACTTGAGCCTTTTTTTATTAATGCCTCTGCGTGCAATCTTACTTTTAAAAACTGAATTCTTAATTCAGGATCTTTTTGTACTTCACACCCGCTTGGTGCACTCTATTGATCCCATTAAAAGCGGCTATTCTATATGCTTCACTATAGGTTGGGTAGTTCAATACATGGTCAATAAAGTATCGGATATCTCCACCCAAAGTCATTACAGCTTGTCCCAAATGTATAAGGTCACTAGCTCGCTCACCTATAATATGGATGCCTAATATCTTTAAAGTATCCGTTTCAAAAACGAGTTTTAGCATACCATTGCGTTGGTTACTGACATCCCCTTGCGTAATGTTGTCGTAGTATGCTCGACCAACGGTTATGTTGTAAC
This sequence comes from Balneola vulgaris DSM 17893, assembly GCF_000375465.1. Taxonomy (NCBI): domain Bacteria; kingdom Pseudomonadati; phylum Balneolota; class Balneolia; order Balneolales; family Balneolaceae; genus Balneola; species Balneola vulgaris. Next base: position 21,749 of record NZ_AQXH01000007.1, on the reverse strand, counting down.
CTTTCTCTTTGGCTTCCTGTTCGGTTAAACCAATATTCGACGTCTCTGGAATAGAGTAAATAGCATATGGAATAACATCAGGTAATTCAGTACCAGTAACTCCAAACATTTGGCAAGCGGCAATTCTTCCCTCACTAAAAGATGAAGAAGCAAGACGAGGGAAGCCCACTACATCACCCGCGGCATAGATGTTATCTACGGTGGTTTGAAATGACTTATTGACCTTTATGTATCCACGTTTGTCTTTTTTAATTCCAACATTCGAAAGCCCCAGTCCTTTTGTGTTAGGTGTCTTAGGCCCAAGATGTAAGATGTGCTCCGTTTCAAGAACGTATTTACGACCTTTTTCTGGATCGTTTTTCATTTTGTATGACACTTCAACAGAAGCACGTAAGTCGTTTTCTTTAATTCGAACATCCATCACTGGACGGATGATTTCGATATTTTGCTCTTCCAATACTTTTAAAAGCTGATCTTTGATTTCATAATCTAAGTAAGGAAGGAATTCATCTAGCTCATTCAGAATGGTAACTCGAGTTCCTAAGCAAGCAAAAGTAGTGGCATATTCGATAGCATTTACTCCATTACCCGCAATAACTAATCGGCGTGGAATATGGGTTAAATTCAAAATAGACTCGTTATCTAATACGATATTGTGATCCACTTTAAAACCTGTAGGTAAAGCATAGTGGCTACCTGTAGAAAGTAAAATAAACTCGCCGGTATATTTTTTAGTCTTGCCTTCTGAGTCTTTAACTTCAATGGTGTGCTTATCTAACAACACCCCGAAACCATGCGCTGTTTCTACTTCATTTTTTTGAAGATCATGATTTAGTTTCTCATTCTTGCGCTCAAGAATGCGCTCCTTATATGAAAGGAGATCCCCCATAAGGTATTTATTATAGGGCTTTACTTTGGCTTCTTCCGGGAATTGATTCTGAAACCTTTGGATTATACGAGAGGTTTCACGGAGTGCCTTACTTGGTACGGTACCGGCATTGATCCACGAGCCTCCAAAAAATTCATTTCGTGCCTCTACAACCAGAACTTTCTTCCCAAACTTAGAGCTTTGCATTGCACATGAGAACCCTGATGGTCCACTTCCCAATATGATAACGTCGTAATCAAACTTCATAGATAGTATGTCCTTTTGTGAAACAGAAAGATAGCTGATTTTCTGATGGATATCAGACTAAGGAATTATTAATAGTGTAAACAAATTACAAACATAGAGAGTTTAGATAGGGGAAAGAACGAAATTGGCAGTCACATTACTTAAATTAAGGCTGTTCGAAAGTTGGCATCAAATTTGTTGATGTACTATCGAAAGAAATTTTAATTAAAAAAGAGGAAACATGGCTTACTCACTACCTGAATTGCCTTACGCATATGACGCATTAGAACCACACTTCGATGCTCGTACTATGGAAATTCACCATTCGAAGCACCACCAAGGTTACACTAACAAAGTAAATGCGGCTCTAGAAGGCCACACTTTTGCAGACCTTGATATCGAGGAAGTACTAACGCGTATTAACGAAGTACCTGATGATATCAAACAAGGTGTTATTAACAACGGTGGTGGTTATGCTAACCATAAATTGTTTTGGACTATTTTATCACCAAACGGTGGTGGAAACCCAACAGGTGAGCTAGCTGATGCTATTAATGACACATTCGGTAGCTTCGAGAAATTCAAAGAAGAATTTGCTAACGCAGCAGCTACACGTTTTGGTTCTGGTTGGGCTTGGCTATCTGTAGATAGTAATGGCAACTTAAAAGTGCACTCAACACTTAACCAAGATAGCCCATTAATGGATGGTTTAACGCCAATTCTTGGCTTAGATGTGTGGGAGCATGCATACTACTTAAATTACCAAAACCGTCGTCCAGATTACATTTCTGCATTCTGGAATGTGGTTAATTGGGAACAAGTAAACGACTATTATAAAGCTGCTAAATAAGTAGATTTATTGCGATGGCATGGAATAGTGCCATCGCCTTTTTTTAAGTAAGATCTTTGTATCTTTACGCCAACGCATAATTAAGGAGACAGTACAATGCAGTTTGGATTCGGAATAGGACCAGATACTTCTTGGATGAGAGAAGAACTCACACAATTTGGTGTTGAAGAGTTAAAAACACCTGATGATGTAGACAGAGCTATGAAAGAATATAAAGGTACCATGCTTATGGCTATTAACTCAGTATGTGGATGTGCTGCTGGGAATGCTCGCCCAGGCTTAGGTATTGCCCTAGAAAACTCATCAGTAAAACCAGATCATATGGTAACTGTTTTTGCTGGCCAAGATAAAGAAGCTACCGCTCACGCTCGTGCTTACTTTAGTGAATATCCACCTTCATCACCTGCCTTCGCTTATTTTGTTGATGGCGAAATTAAAGCAATGATCCCACGCCATAGAATCGAGGGGCGCAGCCGTGAAGAAGTAGCCAACGATTTGGTAATGGTGTTCGAAGCTTTTGGCAAAGAAGAAGCGAAGTAACACACCGTTTTATTTTTAAGCCCTCAGTTTTTTAATTGAGGGCTTTTTTTTGTCTAAGGTTTTACAGTAATTAAGGCGAACCTTTTTGATATCCCTCAAATGAGTGCATCTAGAAAACAAGTCTTAGTAGTTGAAGACAATTTACTTGTTGTAGTGCTTTATAGACAGTTCTTACCAAATTTGAACTGTGATATAGTAGCAGAAGTGCGTAATGGTGCGGACGCCTTAGATGTGTTCAGATCTAAAAAAGTAGACTTAATCATAATGGATATTATGATTGAAGGGGAAGTTGATGGCGTAGACACTGTAAAAACAATTCGAGAAGAATCAGAAGTGCCTGTGATATTTATAAGTGGTAACTCTGATACCATCAACTTCGATAGAGTAGAAGGAATTTCAAATTCTACTTTTTTGCCCAAACCAGCTTCACTAGATGAATTTGTAGAAGCCATGGACCAAGTTGATTTTATAGTCGATTAAAGAACTTATTTATTTTCCAGGACTATAGTCGATTTCAGTTCCATCTTTAAATATGCGTAAACCGTCCGGATTGCTTTTCTCCCCTTTAGGCCCAAATGCTGTAACTGCCGCAGCTAATTCTTCTTCAGTTTTTTCTTTGCCAACTTGGCGAGGGCTTTCACTGTATAATGAGTCAACGTGAAGGGTTTGCGTAGGGAATGCAAATTCAACACCTACTTCTTCCGCCAATTTCATGATCTCAATCAAAAAGTTATGTCTTTGTTGAAGTTCCGTGCTCCAATCGGGGACTTTAAAGAACACATACACAAGAACATCTAAGGAATGTGCTCCAAGTGAGTTGAAATGCACTTCATACATGTCTTGCCTAAAGTGTGAATTGGACTTCACAATACCTTTAATCCCTTCTACAAATGCCTCGATTTGTGCAGGTTTCGTAGAGTAAGTTAAATTGAGAACGGTCTTGAATCGGCGGTATTCACGTAAACCTAAATTGTCAATATCAGTATTGGCGATATTAGAATTAGGTACACTAATTAAAGAATTATAGAAAGTTCGAATGCGTGTAGATCTAAATCCAACCTCTTCCACGGTTCCTTCGGCATCACCTACTTTTACCCAATCGCCAATTCGGAATGGCTTGTCTACAAAAATGGTAATGGATCCAAAGAAATTAGCCAAGGTATCGCGAGCGGCTAAAGCCACAGCTAAACCACCAATTCCTAAACCAGCTATTAATGAAGCTACATTATATCCGTTGTTTTGTAGAATGAGGATGATGCCTAATACAATGATAAAGAAACGGAGTGTTTTCCTAATTAGGGGTACTAACTGATCATCTAACTTAGTTTCTGTTTTTGAGGTAACTACTTGAAGGTACTTCGAAAATACATCGGAGAGATTGTAGAATAACCACACAAAACCAGCAGATACTAATATTTCAAGAGAGAGATCTAAGAAGTGATTAGCGGTTACAGAGAGCTGTAAATTTGTGAATGTTGAAAAGTAGAAGATCATCATGAATATGAACCCAGCTGGACGTTCTACACTATCCACGAGTTCATCATCCCATTCAAATGAAGTTTTCTTAGTAAGTCTTCTTATATAATTGTGAATAATAAATTCAAATATCTTACGCAGTATAAAACCTAGCAATAACCAACAAAAAATGGCCATGTATTGCCAAATTTGAAGACCAATCCACTCGTTTTGAGTCCATTCTGGAAGTTCAGCTAAAACAGATTCAACAAGGGTTGAAAAAGTATTTTGATATAGAATTGGAATCTGCTCTATGGTGGCAGTTGAGAACACCCACTCATTCTGATGCTTAATTAAGTACACTTCGGGTAATTCATTAAACAAAATGTATTGCTGTAATCCAGAAAGGCTGTCTGTATAGTTGGGCTGGTTAGGGATGTTTTCATATACGATGAGTAGGCCGCGAGCATCTAGTACTTTTCTAAGTTCTGTAGCTAATTCAATTTGCTCATCTTTAGGCCCATCATGCAGCTTCATGGTGGCCGCTACTTTATCTAGATCTTGATGTCCTTTTTGTTGCCAATGAAGAAAACTATGCACCGCTTTTTGAGGCGTACTTAAGTTTACCTTACTACGCTGAACTTCATTTTGAGCAGAACTTACTTTCTGAAATGAAGCAGCTATCAATAGTATAAAAAGTAAACGGCGTAATAATTTGGCAATCATTTTATTCCTCTAGTTATTTAGAATCAGAACTTAATAATGTTAGCGACTTAATTAAAGCGTGGAAATACTAGAAATCGAGTAACAAAAAAGTGAAAAAGCCGTAGCTTGTGGCTCGTTTAAAAATTTATACATTTCAGGGCAGATACCGCAAGGTGATAAAAAAGGATTCATATATATTATTTTTTCTGGGGTTAATGGGGTTTTTGCTCTTCTTAGTTGGACGTAGCTACGTTGACTATTACGGAGGGGCACCTATTCTAGAAAGTAGAAGTCAGGTTGAGCAGAAGATTGAGCGCATAGCTCAAAGCCTCAGCTTTTCTACGGATACTATGGCGGTGTATTCTATTCAGGAACAGCACAAAAGCTATTTCGAAAACCTACAAAGTGAGTCGTCTACAGATTTAAGACCCATAGATTTAAACGAAGAAGGGCTCCATCTTCAGTCGTGGTTAACTGTTCTAGGTGCGAAAGAAAGTGTAGATCAAATTCGGTTGTCGGCAAAAGATCTATTTGATGAATATGGGCAGTTATTAGTTCGGGTTGCGAATAATGGAAATGTGATACGTTTGAGGTCTAACCCTAAAAGACCTAATCCAACGTTTGTTAAAGCTGGAGACCCACTGAAGTTGGCGGAATCTATTATAGAAGAGATTTTAGGTTATGACCTTTCTGCCTATGAGTTGCAAAGTGATGATGATGATGATGAAGATTCAGATGAGCTAGTTCAGATAGAAGGAAGAACCAATGAGGGTACCGTTGATGAGCAAAATTTTTCAGAATTACTGAACTTTAAATGGAAGAAGGTATCCAGCGATAACGCACAACCTACTTTTCTAAACCTCGCACTTAACTCGGTAGTACGCGAGTATACTAATGGTACTAACTTTAGCACTGAGTTTGGTTATCAAATCGATTCCTTTATTGCTAAACATGATCGTGAACCCACTGAATTTTTTGCAACAGGCCAAGGCTTAGATTTATTCACGATTATATTTTTTATATCTCTGATTGTGCTAGCCGTTTTTGCATTTATCATTGGTGTTAAAAATATCTTCAAAGGCAAAGTAGAATGGAAACGAGCGCTTATTATTTTTTCAGCCATCAGTTTAGGTTTATATGGATGGCAAGCTCTTTTCTACCTGAGTTCATTTAGTCCATTTTTTGATGATGGTATGGTGCTTATCACGGCCATCAATAATTTAATATTCGGGATCATTTTGGGTATGTATATGGCTCTGGCCTATGTGGGGTGGGAAGCCTTAGCTCGATCACAAAATCATGCACAATTAGATGTTGTAGATGCTTTATGGCAACGAAAGTTTTTTGTTCGCGAAACTGGGTTGGGCCTGATTCAGGGTTTTGCCGTAGGAGCCATTCTTATCGGTTTGTTTGTGGGTGCCCTTTGGGTGCTCGATCTATACTTCATTCAAGTGGATAGCCAATTCGGTTTCACTGAATCGAGTAGCAAATTTGCTATGCTCACCTTAAATATGAGTGCATGGACAACCACATGGTTGGTAATTATTGTACAGGTTGGTTTTGTATATGGCATAATCAATCACTGGTTTAGTAATGCAAAATTAGCATTCGGGCTTTCCATCTTGGTAGTTGCCCTATTCACCACAACCGTTGGGCGAGAGATTGGAACAAACGGTGAGTTTTTCGAAGACTATGTGATATTCCTTATTCTATCAGCCGTTACCTTATTTAGTTATAAGAAGTACGGTATTTTAACAACTTGTACTGCTTGGTGGGTTTTCATTTGTACATTTATGATAACCCCTTATATAAATTCAGAATCCATTGAAATAGCCTATAAGCTTTATGCACAGCTGGGCATTATGGGGATGTTTTTGGTATATGGATTTATTGCTTATAAAAAAGGCACACCCCTTGAAAAGCTGGGTTCTTATGTGCCTGAGTATGAAGAAAAGATAGCTCAGCATTTACGTGTAGAACGTGAAATGGAAATTGCACGAGAAAGCCAGTACAAACTTATGCCTATTCACCCGCCAAAGGGACCAGGCTTCGATGTATATGGATTTTTCCTGCCTTCTTTTGAAGTTGGTGGCGATTATTTTGATTATGTGCTCACAGAAAAAGATGGTGAGGCAGTTGCCCTCACTATGGCTGTTGTAGATGTGTCGGGTAAAGCAATGCGTGCTGCAATGCCTGCTATTTTTACCAGTGGTTTGTTGCTTTCACGAATGAAAGAGGATTGTCCAGCAAAAATTTTATCTCAAGTAGCTGAGCCTATCTACAACCGAACCGATCGTAGAACATTTATTACCTGTGCTATGGCACGCTACGATTTAAAAACTAAAGAACTTTCAATAGCAAACGCAGGGCATTGTAAGCCAGTGTTAAAGAGAAATGGTAAAGCAAGTTTTATTGATACCATAGACCCTAGGTACCCTTTAGGGCTTAGAGCAGAGGTGGATTATCAACCCAAAGTAATATCACTCAATAAAGGTGACTTTTTCTTACTTTATTCAGATGGGTTACCTGAAGCCGTAAATGAAGAAGGCGAACGCTTCGGCTTCGAAAGTGTTCCGGAGTTATTGGAACGTATCGACACAGATAATCTTTCTGCTAACGAAATCGCCCTCGAAATTAAAAGAACAGTACAAAAATTCAGCAACTATCAATTAGCTGATGACACTACAGTAATCTGTTTAAAAGTATAATCTAAAAATCAGTTAAGCATATGGCTCAACAAAATGATTTCTCATTCAATGTGCCGCCGGAATTTGAGAAATTCACAAAAAATATTCGGCTAATTATAGTAGGGGTCGTAACTGTTATGACCATTTTCTCATCATTCTTTACAGTTGAAACGGAAGAAGTTGGTGTTATTATGCGCTTCGGTGAATATGTAGGCGAAGCTAGACCTGGTTTAAATTTTAAAGTACCCTTTATCGATCAGGTTGAATACGTGCCTGTTCAAAGGCAATTAAAACAAGAATTCGGATACAGAACAACTTCTGCGGGTATAAATTCAACCTATGCAAAAGCGGGATATGTGGACGAATCCTTAATGTTAACTGGAGATCTCAATTTAGCCGATGTAGAGTGGGTAGTACAGTTTAGAATCAATAACCCTTATAACTATCTATTCAAAGTTAGAAACGCAGATGAAACATTACGAGATGTTTCAGAAGCGGCTATGAGGCAAATTGTTGGAGACAGAACGGTAAACGAAGTACTAACCGTTGGGCGTGCTGAAGTGGCCTCTCAAGCAGAAATTCTTATTCAAGGCATGAGTGATGAGTATGAGTTAGGAATTAAAATTGAGCAAGTCGTATTGCAAGATGCTAATCCGCCAGATCCTGTAAAGCCATCTTTCAATGGCGTTAACGAGGCAGAACAGCAACGTGAGACTTTAATTAACCAAGCACGAGCGGACTACAACCGAGTTATTCCTCGCGCTGCGGGTGAAGCAGAGCAAACTATACAGCAAGCAGAAGGTTATGCTCTTAACCGTGTGAATACCGCACAAGGGGAAGTATCGAGATTTAATGACCTTTATACAGAGTATATGAAAGCTCCTGAGGTGACTAAAACTCGAATTTTCCTAGAAACTATGGAAGATGTGCTGCCAAAGATGGGCAAAAAGATTATTACCGATGATAAAGGGAATAGTGTAATACCATTATTACAGTTACAAATGGACGGTGCCAAAGTTAATAATCAAAACAACAACTAAGGATATAATCATGAAGAAGATTAACGGAATTGGATTATTAGCGATACTTGGGATTGTTGGTTTTATACTGATGAACTCTATTTTCATTGTAAATGAAAAAGAACAAGTAATTATTACTCAGTTTGGTGATCCACAAGGGGAAGCAATTACAACACCGGGTCTAAAATTTAAAACTCCATTTTTAGAAGACGCTAATTATTTTGAGAAGCGATATTTGGAGTGGGATGGCGATCCTAATCAGGTTCCTACAAAAGATAAGGTGTTTATATTTGTGGATACCTATGCTAGATGGCAGATTACAGATCCTCTTAAATACTTTGAACGCCTAGGAAATGAACGTGGGGCATTATCAAGGTTAGATGATATTCTCGATGGGGAAACAAGAAATGCCGTTGCATCTCATAACTTAGTTGAACTCATACGTTCATCAAATAGAGAAGCAGCAACTGAAGGCGTTATAGCAGATATCGTGAATGACTCTTTAGAAAACATCTCTGTAGGTAGAGATAAAATTCAGGAGGAGATTCAGGAGTTAGCCAATAAAAGAGCTGAAGATCTTGGAATCGTAGTTTTAGACTTTAGATTCAAAAGAATCAATTATGCCGAAGAAGTTCGTCGAACTGTTTACGACCGTATGATCTCTGAACGGAATAGAATCGCAGATAAGTTTAGATCAGAAGGACAAGGTGAAGCTTCACGAATAAATGGTGAGAAAGAACGAGAATTGAAGCGTATTCAATCTGAAGCTTTTAGAGAAGCTGAAACCATTCGTGGTAAAGCTGATGCCGAAGCCGCGTCCATTTACAACAGTGCTTACAATAAAACACGCCAAGCTCGAGAGCTGTATGCGTTTATAAAAAGCATGGAAGCATACTCAAAAACAATTGACAAAGAGACTTCACTTATCATCTCAACGGATAGTGAGTTCTATAAATATTTGAATTCTATAGATAACTAATAGTTGTTTCAAATTGTTAAGAAGCACCAGCTAATTTAGTTGGTGCTTTTTTTTTGGCATTTAGTGCCGATAATAATATTTATAGGGATAGGTAAGTATAGAGGCACTTACATACATCTACAGGCAGTAATAATTTAGTAGCTATATAGGCACTTTTTATTACATTGCGTGCGATTCATACTGAACTAAAGAGACGAAATTGAATATCCGTAAAATATTTCCATCAAGTGAAAAAAGCATGAGAATTGAATTCATGCTTTTCGAAATCACACTGTTATTAACGGTATTCATTTTCCTATTCTGGGCAGCATTTGCCATTATTGCAAAATACAATCTGATTATTCAGTCTATATATTCCTTAGGCTTTGTGGTATACACAGGTTTATATGTGCTTCATAAAAAAGGGGTAGGCTTTACAAAACTATCCACCACTTATTATATTACTGCTTTTGCTCTATTAGGTATAGCATGGTTGCCTTCGGGAGGTGTTACAGGTGCCATCTTATATTTCGTCATACTTCTATATATCTCAGGATTATTAGTACTTCCACTTCGAGCATATATACTATTTGTATCCGCCATCGCAGTGATGGTTTTGGGCTTTACCATATATGAATATTTATTCCCCCAAGCTTCTAATCAATACCCAGATAAATTATCTCAAATAAGAGATCTGTCTCTAACCAGTGTTATTACAATAGCTACATTAGGAATTGCACTCTACATCTTTAAGAAATCATATATATCCGACAGGGAAAAACTGAGTAAAGCCGTGTTGGATTTAAAGTCAGAAAAAATTCGGGCTGAAGCCGCTGACGACACAAAATCCCAATTTTTGGCCACTATAAGTCATGAAATGAGAACCCCACTCAATGGTATAGTTGGGATTACTGAATTACTGGAGGAAACCAATCTCTCTGATGAACAAAGAGAATTGGTTACAAATCTAGCCTACAGTAGTAATATGCTGAATAGTTTAATTGGGGATGTTCTAGATTATACTTTACTCGAAGATCGAAAATTGGTGCTTCAAAACAACGAGATCCATATTCAGAAAGAGTTAAAGAATTTGGTAGATATGTTTAAGCCAAAAATTGACTCAAAGAATAAACGCATTGAGCTAAAGTTTGAATATGATTCGGAGATTCCAGAAATCGTAATTGGGGATGTAACTCGCCTTCGCCAGATACTAGTAAATTTGGTAAATAATGCGGTGAAGTTTACGAATGAAGGATATATACATATTAAGACTCGTTTTATAGCTGAAGAAGAAGATATACAAAGAGTCAGGTTTACTATAGAAGATTCTGGTATTGGTATATCAGAGCAAGACAAGGCCTTACTTTTTACGAAATTCTTTAGAGCAAAAACCAACGACAAAGTAGAGGGGACAGGATTAGGCTTGGCAATCTGTAGAGGACTCATTGACCTAATGAATGGAGCCATTTATGTAGATTCCAAACTCGGAGAAGGATCTACCTTTACTATTGAAATTCCATTTAGGGCCTATGAAGATAAATCGGTGCAAGAAGTTAAAGACCATAAAGATAAAGAGTGCTTTGCTGGCTTGAAAATTCTTATCGCAGAGGATGTTTTGGTGAATCAATTAGTGCTTAAAAAAATGCTAGAACACCTTAGTGTGACCGATGTTGAAATTGTTGATAATGGGGAGGACGCCGTTGAAAGAGCAATATCAGATAATTATGATTTTGTATTGATGGATATTCAGATGCCAAAGCTAGATGGTATGGATGCTTCGGAAAAGATTACAGAATACTATGCCGACAAAGAACATAAACCTAAGATTATAGCGGTTACGGCAAATGTGATGAAATCGGATTTAGCGCGATATGCAGAGGTAGGCATAATAGATGCCGCAACGAAACCACTTAATACACAGATGATTCGAGACTTGTTAAGCAAGTACCGCGACGTTCAAGTCTAAAAATCTTTGCCGTACATTATTTTGTGGGAAACAAGATTGCTCAATACAGCAAACGAAGTAAAGAAGTAAAAGCCCACTTCTAAGCTAGATGCATTTGTGGTCATCATATCTACATGCGTAACGATCGTTTCTAGATCTTTTAACTGCTCAGAAATTATCCCGCTGAAACCTATATATGCCATAAATATGGCTACCACCATCACATCCGCCATCGACCATTTTGCCGTTTTAAACACAAGAAACTTAATCCACTTTTGTTCTCGGTATTCAGGCTTATATAAATAAATAGTAGACGCTATTAATTTACTAACGGGAAATAATACACTAAAGGAGAACACAAGTATCCCTACAAGAACCACATCAATTTTAGCATTTAAGACCATTAGAGAGACTACCTCTAATATGCTTTTACTTTTGAAATACAGTACTTGGTCGGTAAATGAGATGGTCTCACCAAGGAGCTGAAAATTCATTTCTGAAACACGGGCGTCAATGTTAATCATCGGAAGTAATAATCCCACCCCTAAAAGAACGGCACAGATGATTGTGAGAAGTAAATAATGAATGGGTTTATGAGAACTTGTAAAAAGCAGGTATACAAATAGGATGATAACCGATGAAAATATAAAGATCGAAAAAGGGAGTCGTTGGGCTCTTTTTTTATCAATCCGGCTTTTGATGCCTTGAATAGCTTCTTCCTTGGTATCATATCCGTATTTCTGCAGAATCAAATTGTAGGAACTATAATCTACCTCAGAAAAGGTTTTATCTGAGTACTCCTCCATTTTTTTAATTAAGAACTCTTGGGCCAAAGCTCGGTTTTCAGGATCTCGGATAAACCTAATAATGCTTTCTGTGATAACGGGGATGTCTTCTTTCATAACCCCAAATACATCCGTTAAAGAAGCTACATTCTTTTTGATGAATCCTTTAACACTGCCTGAGTTATGCTCATTGAAACTCTCCTCTAATTCATCCACGGCACTATCTAAAAAAGAAGATATACGTTCTCTTAGCTCTTCCTCTCTGTCTTGCTCCAGCTCAAACTCATTAATTCTTCTGGATATGATTTCTGTTAACTCGGCTTTCCAAACATCCACATTAAACAATCCATACTTCACCATGGAGAGTTCAATAAGCTCTTCTTGCAAGGTTCGCTTTTGCGATTCTATGATATATACATAGGATGCCGTTGCAGTTAATACTCCAAGAAGTATTGATAGAACTATGGTTTTATATGGTTTCAAATAAGTATTTGGCTTGGTTAAGTTTATAACTTACAATTTGAAGGAGGTGTCTTCAAATATATTTAGAAACTTATATCTAAGAGTTTGCTTAGGATGTTTTTGCTCTTTTCGGTGTTAATCTGCGCTTTTAGTTTAATCAGTAGATTATAAAGCCCTACATGTACTTTAGTAGTATATATAAAGTGTTTGTTCCCCCTAGGTTCATTAGATAGGGGGGCGTCTTTCGTGAAATGCCGGATGGTGTTATCAAATTCAGGATCTCCGAAATCAAATACTTCTTGAGTATATGGACGCGAAAATGTGAGCCCATAATTCTTAGCAAATTCGAAATAAGGTTGGTCCGTATCCCCATCGGAGGAATTCTGTTTTAAAACTTCCAACCGTTCAAAAAGACTCCGAATTGCTGCATCGTCATTTTTTAAATGGGTGGGTAGAAGTTCTAGGTAATCTCGGAAGAATTTGACGGGAAATTTTTTCACGCAACCAAAATCGATTACTCCTAATCGCCCATCATTCATAAATAAGAAATTCCCGGGGTGGGTATCGGCATGGATATAGTCGTGATCTATAATCTGTTCATGAAAGAAGTCCCAAAGTAACTGCCCAAAGTGGTTCCGTTGCTCCTGCGTAGGGTTTTCAGCTATAAACTCATTAAGATGTCGGCCATCTAAAAAAGTCATACATAGCACTTTAGAAGTAGAATACTCTTCAATCCATTGTGGAGTTACCACATTTATATGAGTAAATCGCTTGCTGAAATGTTCAATTTGTTGCCCTTCGTGTAAATAATCGGTTTCAAGTAGAAGAGTATCACGAATTTCATCGAAATAGGGATCTATATTGGAACCCTTTTTAACCAGTCGTTTAGCAAAGCCTTTTGCCATTACAAGGTCTGAGTCAATGGTATCTCTTACATTCGGGTACTGAATCTTTATGGCTACACGTCGCCCATCCTTTAACTCTGCTTTGTGAACTTGCCCAATGGAGGCAGCGGCAAAAGCAGTGGCATCGAATGTAGCGAAGAGTTGCTCAGGATAACCGCCTAATTCTCGTTTTATGATTGAGCGTATAAGGGCTTTGTTGATTGGAGGAACCGAGTACTGCGCTTGACTCATTACCTCGGCGAATTCATCGGGTAATATGCCTTGGTCCATACTCATGCCTTGAGCAATTTTGAGGGCAGTACCGCGAAGCTTAGTAAACTCTTTAAATACTTCTTTGGCATTTTCTTGGTGAAAACTTCTTTCGTCTTCTACCTTGCCCGATACTTTATTCTTCAAATAACGCTGGGCATAATTGGTACCAACTTTGAGCCCTGTTTTTGCAATTATTTTTCCTCGTTCATATTTGGAGGATGGGAAATCACTCATGATGTAGGTTCATTCTGATTAGAAGATTCATCTTTATTTGTGAAGTAATCTTTAATGCAATCACCAACTATAGGTATGCGATTTCCTAGCCCAGCATGAACCACTAGATATTTAGTAAGATCAAATCCCTTGTCTATAATCTTACTGTATGACAGCTCTTCTAGAAATGCTGTGAGTTTATCTACCAGTGCAAACGTCTTTTCTTTACCCTCAGAATCATCGTTTAGCCAAAAATTGACTACATATAAATACTCTTTTGCAAGAAACGAGAACACTCTATCACCCATCATAAAACCAGAGCTTACAGAAATATGAGGGTCGCTTAGGTAGAATTCTTTGATGAGTAAGCTTATTTCATGATGAAACTCTGAGTGAGTCCCCTTTTTTAATATGGTCTTATAAAAACTTTTTTGAACGAATTCTCTTTGTTCATCTATTACATCGAAGGAGGTATATATAAAGTTGGATAATTTTTCACTCAAGGTATAAGAGTCAAAATCATCAATTTCAGAAATCATCATTCTATATTGGTAGACAATGGAAGGGTAGTAGAATGACAGAATGGATTTCTTCTCTGGGAAAAGAGTGTAGATGTCGGATGCAGTGAGCCCAGTTTCCTTAATAAGATTCTTCATGGAAACCTGGCCGGTACTCATATAGAGATCTATAGCCGTATATGAGATTTCAATTTTATTTTTGATAGATTCAGGAGTCATTGTTCAAATTATATAGGTAGAACTGTTCTGTAAGATCAAGAGTTCATCGGCTACGTATTCTAACTATAATTGTTCATTAGGTTTCTATTATTAATAAACACGAAGTAAATGAGTCAAAACCACCAACGCGATATACTGTTCTTAACACTTTCGGGAGTGTTCCTTACGGCGCTTGTTCTAGGTAATGTAATAGGTACTACAAAGTTTGTTACCATCTTCAGCTTTAATATGCCCGAGTGGTTACAGGCTATCACTCCATCTTTAGTACGAGATGGTAGTTTATATACGATGAGTGTACCTGCCGGTGTGATTGCCTATCCGTTTACCTTTTTAGCAACCGATTTGATTTCCGAATTGTTTGGTAGAAAAAAAGCTCAGCTTGTAGTTTGGGTAGGTTTCTTCATGAACTTCTTTATGCTTTTTTTGATGACCGTGAACCACTGGTTGCCAAATACGAATGGAGTAAGTGGCGGTCTTGATTTGTTTGAAGGTGTCTATGAGTTCATGATTGGAAATACGATTGCAAGTATGGTGGCCTATCTTACAGCCCAATCTGTAGATGTAAGATTGTTTCATTATTGGAAGAAAAAAACAAAGGGAAAACATCTTTGGCTGCGAAATAATGCATCTACCATGTTTAGTCAATTAGTAGATTCAACAGCCATCATTCTTATTCTATACTTTGCAAATAATCTAGGCCCGAACATAAACACAATTGGAGCGGCAGTAATACTAATAGTAAACTCGTATCTCTTTAAGTTTTTCTTCGCTCTCTTTGATACGCCACTTTTTTATATAGGGGTCCACTTGCTTAAGAACTTTGATGAGGATCCTGAGAGGAGTAGTGTAAATTAATTGATAAATGTAAATAATGTATTAACTATGAGTAACATCATAGTGAGAATAAACTCTATAGTGTATAGTCCAGAAACCGAGTTTTAAGATTAACATACATAAGTAGTATTATGGGAAATAAGCATCCTATCCTCTTACTAGTACCGATCCTGATTGCCTTGGTGTACTTTTATTTAATGTCGAGATATGTACTAGATGTCAGAAACGCTTCAATAGGTATAAATGCGTTTCCTTCGACGATGTTAGATTGGTTCGCGATTATAGGAGTAGCAATTTTTGTAATCTTATCAATATTAGGTGTGATTTCAATTTATCGAATCTTGAAAGTTCAACTACACCATAAAAGATAACTCTGTCAGTACCGGTAGATTCGTAAAGTGGCTATTGTACTTGAATCCATTCCAGAGTTCTCTAGAATAATTGAATGAAAAAGGTATAATTTTTTTGATGTACTTTTTTAAGTAAGAATCCGACAGCTCAGAAAAATCATAGAAAATTTAGAGGCTCAGTAACTCTGATAGAAAATCAGAATAAAATGGGGGCAGTTCTGGAAAACAGAATTAAAAGTGGTTGAGAAAAAGGGAAAGAAATTAGGTTGAATGGGAAAAGAATTTTTAGTGAAATCGCCTCTATTGATACGTATGAGGCGATGCGAAAAAAAAGAGCAAAAAAAGACAAAAAAAATGGAAATAAAACTTGCCCTAGAGTAGAAAAATCCCGTATCTTTGTAATCCTGTTGAGGCAACGAAATCGCTGATTAAACAACTCGTTTTGATCAGCTTTTTTTATCTCAAAAAGGCAAAGTTCTTTGGACATTATTGAAGCATAAGACAGATTGTTTGTGCGAGCTTATGAAGTTATTCTTTTGAATGATGGAGTGTAGGACCGAGCTCACAGAGTATATATAAATTATTTACAATGGAGAGTTTGATCCTGGCTCAGGACGAACGCTGGCGGCGGGCTTAACACATGCAAGTCGAAGGAGAAGGTGACTGCTTGCAGTCACTGGAGACTGGCGGACGGGTGAGTAACGCGTAGCTAACCTGCCTTTAGCTGGGGGATAACATTCCGAAAGGGATGCTAATACCGCATAATGCAGCGGGGCCGCATGGCCACAGTTGTTAAAGGTTTCGACCGGCTAGAGATGGGGCTGCGTACTATTAGTTAGTTGGTGAGGTAACGGCTCACCAAGGCGATGATAGTTAGGGGGTCTGAGAGGATGATCCCCCACACTGGGACTGAGACACGGCCCAGACTCCTACGGGAGGCAGCAGTGAGGAATCTTGCGCAATGGGCGAAAGCCTGACGCAGCCACGCCGCGTGCCGGATGAAGGCCCTATGGGTTGTAAACGGCTTTTGAGGAGGAAGAACGACTGGATTTCGATCTGGTGTGACGGTACTCCTTGAATAAGCACCGGCTAACTCCGTGCCAGCAGCCGCGGTAATACGGAGGGTGCAAGCGTTGTCCGGAATCATTGGGTGTAAAGGGTGCGTAGGCGGGCTATTAAGTCTGGGGTGAAATCTTGCCGCTTAACGGTAAAATGGCCCTGGATACTGGTAGTCTTGAGTGTAGAAGAGGTAAGTGGAATTCGTAGTGTAGCGGTGAAATGCATAGATATTACGAAGAACATCAGTGGCGAAGGCGGCTTACTGGTCTACAACTGACGCTGAGGCACGAAAGCGTGGGGAGCGAACAGGATTAGATACCCTGGTAGTCCACGCTGTAAACGATGCATACTAGGTGTTGGCCTTTCGGGGCCAGTGCTGCAGTTAACGCATTAAGTATGCCACCTGGGGAGTACGTCGGCAACGATGAAACTCAAAGGAATTGACGGGGGCCCGCACAAGCGGTGGAGCATGTGGCTTAATTCGATGCAACGCGAGGAACCTTACCTGGGCTAAATCCACAACGCTACCTCTGGAAACAGAGGGTTTCTTCGGAACGTTATGGAAGGTGCTGCATGGCTGTCGTCAGCTCGTGCCGTGAGGTGTTGGGTTAAGTCCCGCAACGAGCGCAACCCCTGTAGTTAGTTACCAGCACGTAATGGTGGGGACTCTAGCTAGACTGCCTACGCAAGTAGTGAGGAAGGTGGGGACGACGTCAAGTCATCATGGCCCTTACGTCCAGGGCTGCACACGTGCTACAATGGATGGTACAGAAGGTCGCCACTCAGCGATGAGGAGCAAATCTTTAAAACCATTCTCAGTTCGGATCGGAGTCTGCAACTCGACTCCGTGAAGTTGGAATCGCTAGTAATCGCGTATCAGCAACGACGCGGTGAATACGTTCCCGGGCCTTGTACACACCGCCCGTCAAGCGATGGAAGTCAGGAGTACCTAATGTCGGTGAGCCAACCCTTTGGGGGGCAGCTGCCTAGGGTAAGCCTGGTAACTGGCGCTAAGTCGTAACAAGGTAGCCGTACCGGAAGGTGCGGCTGGATCACCTCCTTTCTAAGGAGAGCAACGACGTTTTACACGAGCTCGTAACAAACAATCTGTCCTATGCTGCAAAATGGAAAGCAGAGCAGTGGAGGTAGCCTGCGGCCAGCGCGTAGCTGGTGAGGTGCAACCGCCCAAGTAATTGGGGCTTGTAGCTCAGGTGGTTAGAGCGCACGCCTGATAAGCGTGAGGTCGGAGGTTCAAGTCCTCCCAAGCCCACTTTTCCAAAGAGAGGGGGCTATAGCTCAGCTGGCTAGAGCACCTGCTTTGCAAGCAGGGGGTCCGGGGTTCGAATCCCCGTAGCTCCACACATTTTTAAGGTGGCCGGGCGCGAGGCGCAGCCGCTGTGGATGGCATAATAGAGTGAGTGGGTTGGCAACAACCCCGGTCTTATGCGCGATAATTAATGAATATTGTTGGTTGGCCCTTGCGGGTGCAACTGGCCCTACCGCGGGGTACGCGGAGTTCTTTGACATGGTGAAAAAGTATAACAATGTAAGGTTTGATGAGGATTCTCATCAGACCCAGTATCACGTATTATGTACGTGATGCGCCTAGGGTAGCTGCGAGAGGTGTAGTACTTCTCGCGGCCCACAAAAACAAGCTCAAATAACTGCGTATGCTTGTGCGCCTCGCGAGGGGTCGTGCAAGTCATATAAAATAAGCAATGAAGGGCACACGGTGGATGCCTAGGCATGCAGAGGCGAAGAAGGACGTGTAAAGCTGCGATAAGCTGCGGGGAGTTGCAAAAGAACTTTGATCCGCAGATTTCCGAATGGGGCAACCCACTCTAATTTATTAGGGTATCCTTTCGAGGAGGCATACCCGGGGAACTGAAACATCTAAGTACCCGGAGGAAGAGAAAACAATAGTGATTCCCCAAGTAGTGGCGAGCGAACGGGGAGGAGCCCAAACCATGTCCTACGGGGCGTGGGGTTGTAGGACCTGCGTAATTCAAGTAATCTTAAATCGAAGCTGTCTGGAAAGCAGCGCCACAGAAGGTGAAAGCCCTGTAGGTGTACCGATTATTTGAAGGCGGGTATCCTGAGTAGCGCGAGGCCGGTGAAACCTTGCGTGAACCAGCCGGCACCATCCGGTAAGGCTAAATACATCTGCATGACCGATAGTGAACCAGTACCGTGAGGGAAAGGTGAAAAGAACGCCGAGAAGGCGAGTGAAATAGTACCTGAAACCGTGTGCTTACAAGCGGTCGGAGCAGCATTTATGTTGTGACGGCGTGCCTTTTGTATAATGAGCCTACGAGTTGCTCCTGTTGTGCGAGGTTAAGCCCCTTAGGGGTGGAGCCGTAGCGAAAGCGAGTCTGAATAGGGCGTGCAGTACAGCGGGGCAGACGCGAAACCAAGTGATCTATCCATGGTCAGGGTGAAGCGGTGGTAAGACACCGTGGAGGCCCGAACCGGTTGACGTTGAAAAGTCTTCGGATGAACTGTGGATAGGGGTGAAAGGCCAATCAAACTTGGAGATAGCTCGTACTCCCCGAAATATATTTAGGTATAGCGTCTGGTTTTGTCTCACCGGAGGTAGAGCACTGATTAGGCTAGGGCCCTTCACCGGGTACCAAACCTAGACAAACTCCGAATACCGGTGACGAGCCGCCAGGCAGTCAGTCGCAGGGTGATAACGTCCTGTGGCGAGAGGGGAACAACCCAGACCACCAGCTAAGGCCCCTAAATACAGGCTAAGTTGATCAAAGAAAGTTGAGTTGCTCAGACAACTAGGAGGTTGGCTTAGAAGCAGCCATTCCTTTAAAGAGTGCGTAATAGCTCACTAGTCAAGCGACTCGGCGTCGATAATAAGCGGGCATAAGTCTGTTGCCGAAGCTGTGGGATTGAAAGATCGGTAGGGGAGCATTCCAGTGGCGTTGAAGTTGTCTCGCGAGAGATGGTGGAGCGACTGGAAGCGAAAATGTAGGCATGAGTAACGATAAGACGGGTGAAAAACCCGTCCACCGTAAACCCAAGGGTTCCTGATCAACGCTAATCGGATCAGGGTTAGTCGAGACCTAAGGTGTACCCGGTAATGCCGGGGAAGCCGATGGCAAAGCGGTTAAATATTCCGCTACCGCGACCAACGCGTGGCTAAGGCGTGACGCAGAAGTGACACTCCCGCGTGCTGACGAATGCACGTTAAAGGGCGTAGGCCAGGAGATAGGCAAATCCGTCTCCTATTAAGGCTGAAACCTGACAGTACCTGGATTCTTCGGATGAAGGGATAGTGGAGGTAATCATGCTGCCAAGAAAAGCGTCGTAGTTTGTTGGAAGCGCTCGTACCCCAAACCGACACAGGTGGGTGAGGAGAGTATCCTCAGGTGCTCGAGTAATTCATGGCTAAGGAACTAGGCAAATTAGATCCGTAACTTCGGGAGAAGGATCCCCTGACTTTGTCAGGGCGCAGTGAAAAGGCCCAAGCGACTGTTTACCAAAAACACATGTCTCTGCTAAGCCGTAAGGCGATGTATAGGGACTGACACCTGCCCGGTGCTGGAAGGTTAAAGAAGGGGGTTAGCTTCGGCGAAGCCCTTGACTGAAGCCCCAGTAAACGGCGGCCGTAACTATAACGGTCCTAAGGTAGCGAAATTCCTTGTCGGGTAAGTTCCGACCTGCACGAATGGTGTAACGACTTGGGCACTGTCTCGGCCATGAGCTCGGTGAAATTGTGGTATCGGTGATGACGCCGATTACCCGCAGCGGGACGAAAAGACCCCGTGAACCTTTACTACAACTTTACATTGGCTTTAGCTGTAATATGTGTAGGATAGGCGGGAGGCTTTGAAGCGGCGTCGCCAGGCGTCGTGGAGCCATCCTTGAAATACCGCCCTTGTTACAGGTGAAGTCTAACCCTTACGGGGGAACAGTGTATGGTGGGTAGTTTGACTGGGGCGGTCGCCTCCTAAAGAGTAACGGAGGCTCCCAAAGGTACCCTCAGCACGGTTGGCAATCGTGCGTAGAGTGTAAAAGCATAAGGGTGCTTGACTGCGAGACATACAGGTCGAGCAGGCACGAAAGTGGGGTTTAGTGATCCGGTGGCACCGCATGGAAGGGCCATCGCTCAAAGGATAAAAGGTACTCCGGGGATAACAGGCTTATCTCCCCCAAGAGTTCATATCGACGGGGAGGTTTGGCACCTCGATGTCGGCTCATCGCATCCTGGGGCTGGAGAAGGTCCCAAGGGTTTGGCTGTTCGCCAATTAAAGCGGTACGCGAGCTGGGTTCAGAACGTCGTGAGACAGTTCGGTCTCTATCTGCTGTGGGCGTTGGAATATTGAGGAGGGCTGCTCCTAGTACGAGAGGACCGGAGTGGACGAACCGCTAGTGTACCTGTTGTGTGGTCGCATGCATCGCAGGGTAGCTATGTTCGGAAGTGATAAGCCGCTGAACGCATCTAAGCGCGAAGCACGCTCCAAGATAAGTATTCCCTATGAGCCTCCTGGAAGACGACCAGGTTGATAGGCGGCAGGTGTACGCATGGTAACATGTTTAGCCGAGCCGTACTAATTAGGCCATTGGCTTTGTTTATATGGCTTGCACCGCCACCTCGGCGGGCAAGTGCAGTAACAGCTCTTGTTATACTTTTTCTTCACCCCGAGCAATCGGGGACATGTCAAAGAACTTACTTTTTTTATTGAATCATTTTTTGAAGGTGGCCATTGCGCAGGGGTCCCACCCGTTCCCATCCCGAACACGGAAGTTAAGCTCTGCAGCGCCGATGGTACTGCAATCGTGGTAGAGTAGGTCGCCGCCTTCTTTTTATTTTTTACCCTAAACCCTTTATTCACACCGAATAAAGGGTTTTTTTATGCCCTTTAGT